>JAYVJH010000726.1:0-2138 GCA_043769455.1 Runella sp.
GTCGTTGGTTACGCATATTTCGTGTGGAATATTATATTTGTTCAACGTACCATGAAGCGACCGCAGGGTATCGGGCAGGGAGTCTTGCTCGTTGTAGGCAGGAATGACAACACTTAGTAACATTTTTTTGATGTTAGATTTTAGATATGGGGGGATTTTGAAAGTAAGTCTTCGCTCAAAACGAAGACTTACTTGACTTTTTTCCAGATTCCAGATTTCTGCCTCCTAATTCTTCGGCATCATAAAAACTGACTCATCAACTGTTGGATTGACTTCAATTTTGGTATAAGTACTAATCATTGAGCCAAACTGTGGGTGATTGGTTATTTCTTGAATCATCGGAAAAACAATACCATCTACAGCTTTGTGGCCAGCATAAATTATATCGGCTTCAAAGTCTGCACCACCCAGATTCATTTTGGCCTTGGTTTGCATAATATAAAACGTTTTGGCATCAATGTAGTGTGTCATCACGGCACCGTCTTTCAGTGTCAGTTTTATTTTGAAAGCATCGCCAGTCATTATTTTTTCAGAACCTAACAGCTCAACCGTACTACCTTTTTCTTTGTAGTCAAGTAAGCCACCACTTAGGTCTGTTTGGGTTGCCGCTCCTTTTAGCGACTCGGCAGCAGTCGCTTCTGGTTTGCCACTACCACCCATTGGGTTGATGCCCCAGCCCGTTGAGCCATCTATTACGGTCGTTATTTCATTGCCCATCGCCGATACGTCCATGCGGTGCGCACGGCCATTGAGAACAGTAATTTTGGTTGGTGCTTCGATACCTGCCACAGCGAGCGTACACTCCATTTTTACGGTTTTGAGTGTCGCAAACACCGCTGCACCCCCACGGGCTTCTATGTGTTTGGCTACTATTTCGTCGGCAGTTTGGGCTTGTGCGGCTGCTACACTAAACAATGCAGCAATTAAAAGTAATTTTTTCATTTTTTAATAAGATTTGTTGTTTGGTTTAATACTAAACGTAAATTTAGCACAAAACGTATTGTAATTATAGACGTAGCCGTCTTTTTATGATTTTATTGGTGTCAAATCTGATCTACAAAGAATGACAGAACATATTGGAATTTATAATTATATAAATATGTCCAGATTAGCCAACTTTCAAAAAGTTGGCTAATCTAATTTCGTAAGAGCTGTGGCAGTCTGTAAATCACCAAAACGACTTCTTGATATAATACAATTTTAGTAATCGCAATAGAAACCAACTTACCTTTTGACGGGCTAAATATCCAGTAATATTAAAAAAAATAAAAACTTTACTATAAAATTTCCATTGCAAATGTGATAGTTTTGTATGAACTTGTATAAAAAACGTTTGCAACTAAATTTAAAGACAATGACAGAAAATAAGTTAGCCAAGTACAACAGCTTATTCTATTTTTTGATTTATACACGCCCCACAATTATTTTTGTAACGAACTATTGAACGATCAAATAGTAAAAAATGGACAACGAAAAATATTTTAATTGACCAATAATTCAGGTATTTAAAACAAATCAAAACGTTGTTTATCTGTAAGCAGCTACTCAATGAGTCGTGAGCTAAATACAACGCTGTTAATCAGTGAGTTATCAAAATACCGTATTAGTTTTAAATAAGTACTTATATAAAATCGAACTTTTAATTCTTGAATTTCCACACTTCGGCAATACTTTACTGTTATGAAAATCGGATTGTTTTTTGGGTCGTTCAATCCCATTCATGTTGGGCATTTGATTATTGGCAACACCATGGCTACCACTACCGACTTGGAGCAGGTCTGGTTTGTGGTTTCGCCACAAAACCCATTCAAAAAAAACAAAGGATTACTACACGAGTTCGACCGCTTGGATATGGTCGAGCGGGCTATTGCCGACAACCACAGGCTCAAAGCCAGCAACATAGAGTTTGCCATGCCCAAGCCCAGCTACACGATTGATACCCTGACGTGGCTGCAAGAAAAATACCCACAGCACGAGTTCAAGCTCATCATTGGCGAAGACAACTTGGCGCAATTTAAGAACTGGAAAAATTATCAACAGATTTTAGACTATTACGGCCTCTACGTCTATCCACGCCCCAACGCCGCCCCTCACGACTTTGCCTCACACCTAGCTGTAAAGTTCGTACAAGCCCCGTT
>JAYVJH010000727.1:0-1913 GCA_043769455.1 Runella sp.
TGTCAATCTGTCCGTTGGTGGGTACTTTACTATAACTTTCTGTCATGCAAATTGTTGGACTAAACTGTAATAATTTCAGACAAAGTGTCAGTAGTTCCAAATTAAAATCAAATAGAAAAGTATTTTTTTGTCTATATATCTTTTCAAAATAGGGTGCGAAGTGTTCAAAAAAAGGTGCTTTTGAGTAGGCCATCACTAACGTTTTCCAATGTTTTTCGGGCCAATTTTGAGAGTAATCAAGACGAGCATCTCTAATAGAAAATTTATTACCCGTATGTATCACGGGAATCACCAACTCCAAAAAACCGTTAGCTGTCAGTATATGGCAGCGATTGCGATAGCTTTGTTTTGGATAATTTTCATGAGCTTCGATGTATATTTCATTGTGTTTTAATAACTCAACAAAATAAGAAGTACTTGGCAAATAATGCAACTCAGTGAGTAATGGCATAGATCAGTTAGCAAATAAGTTTAACGCAAAAGCACGCTTATGCTTGGATTACCATTGCAAAGGCGTGCTTTTACTTATGAGAACTTACGCTAAAACCCACCGGATACGATATTTTCATAGACAGATCTGTAACCCTATCGTTGAGAATATAGTACAGTTTGGAGTATAAAAGGTATTTTTGTGCAGATTTTGCGTGAGTCCTATTTATATCAAAAAACCATTTTTTACACTCCCAATAGTAGCCTCGTTGGGTCTTCGAGTAGTTGTTTGACACGCACCAAAAAGCTAACAGAGTCTTTACCATCAATAGTTCGGTGGTCATAACTTAGAGCTAAGTACATAATAGGTCGTACCACGATTTCACCATTGACAACCACGGCTCGCTCTACAATATTGTGCATACCCAAAATAGCCGCCTGGGGCGCATTGATGATTGGTGTTGAGAGCATTGAGCCGAATGTTCCACCGTTGGTGATGGTAAACGTCCCACCTTGCATCTGGTCTATTGTCAGTTTATTTTCTTTGGCCAATGTTGCCAACCGCACGATTTCGGCTTCTATTTGAGCGAAGTTCATGTTTTGAGCAGACCTAATAACAGGCACAACCAAGCCACGAGGGGCCGAAACGGCTATCGAAATATCGCAAAAATCATTATAGACTATTTCGTCTCCGTCTATGTAGGCGTTAATAACTGGAAACTCTTGTAAGGCCACACAAACTGCTTTGGTAAAAAACGACATAAAGCCCAGTCCTACGCTATGTTTTTCTTTAAATTTGTCTTTGTATTTAGTCCGCAAGTCCATGATAGGCTTCATATCCACTTCGTTGAAGGTCGTGAGCATGGCTGTTTCGTTCTTGACAGCCACTAATCGACGAGCAATGGTCTTGCGTAACGAAGACATTTTTTCACGGCGTTGACGGATAGTCGCTGGTTGCTGGTCATTAGTCATTAGTTTAGGTGCGGCTGGGGCAACATCTACCTTTTTATTGACTACTAACGACTGCTGACTCACGACTTTTTCGGCTTTCACTGCATCGTCTTTTGTAATACGCCCTCCCACTCCACTCCCAACTACATCTTGGGTGGCTATGCCTTTTTCGGCCAAAATCTTAGCAGCGGCGGGCGATGGGTGGCCAGTGGCGTTATTTGAATTATTGGGTTGTTGAATGGCTACTTCTTGTTTTTCACTATCAACTGCTTCCTGCTGGCCAACGGCTTGTATTTTGCAAATCAGTGCGCCTATTGGCAATACTGTTCCTGCTGGTGCAGTTATTGTCAATATACCTTCTGCTTCGGCTGGTAGTTCAAAACTGGCTTTATCAGATTCTAATTCGCATATAATTTCATGTAACTTTACTGTATCACCGTCTTTTTTGTTCCAGTTTGCAACTGTTACCTCGGCAATCGACTCCCCGATTGAGGGTACTTTCATTTCTACGGTAGTTATTGGTCGTGAGTCGT
>JAYVJH010000728.1:0-2321 GCA_043769455.1 Runella sp.
TGTTTAAATCGCCTTCCGTACACTTTTTATTGGCAAGAGGGAAAGAAGTTACGAACAAGTGGAGTAGTGAAAATCCATTTGACGAAAAACAAAACGACACGGCTGACATTTTGGTTGTGAAAGATAATTTCTACGAAATCATTGACATAAAAACTCGTAATTTATCAAAATCGGCACAGTCGCCAAACATCATTTCAGCCTTCAAATTAGCCCAAGTTTGTGCTAAAATGATTGACAACAAAGTGGGTGGCAATCCGCAGTTTGACAATTTTTCAATTAACTATTTTGAAATTGATTGGGAGTTAGACAAAGAAAGATTAGTTTGTAAAGATGCTCACTTTGCAAGTTTATTCAAATGCTGCCCAAGTAATCTTTACATTAACTGGGCAGCAGCGATGCAGTTACAATTCCATGTTTGTGATTTAGACCAAGAATTTGAAGGAAGTAGAGAGGATTGGGCAGTCGCATATTTGAAACACTTTGTAACACAAGCGAAAAAACGAGCAAACGATATGATTACCAAATTTGTCAAACCATTTGAAAAGTACATCAAATTGTAAAAAATTAAACCCTTGCACCAACAAATCTTAATCTTAGGCAGCACAGGCCGAACTGGGCAATGGCTTTTGGCCGAAGCCCTCAATCGGGGTTTTAGAGTTAGTGTATTGGTCCGAGATAAATCTAAAATAGAGCCACAGCCCAACTTGACTATTTTTGAAGGAAATCCGTACCGTTACGAAGACTTAGAAGTAGCTGCGGCCAACTGTAATATTGTTTTGAGTGCTTTGAATATTTCGAGAACTAATGATTTTCTATGGGCTAAATTGCGAACACCAACCGATTTTTTGAGCCAGACAATGCGTAATATCATTGAGATTAGTCAGAAAATGCCCATCGATAAACTCATTTTTACATCGGCTTGGGGAGTAGCCGAAACCATTGGCGATATTCCGTTTTGGTTTAGATGGCTCGTTCAGAGTAGCAACATTGGCGTAGCCTATCGAGACCATGCAGTACAAGAACACTTAGCCGAAAAATCAGGACTGAATTATATGGCAGTCAGGCCAGTGGCTTTGACAAACAATACCGACAGCCAAATGATTAGAGTTACAACAACCAACAATAAACCCAAACCATCGCTTACTATTGGCCGCAAAACTGTGGCTAAATTTATGCTCGACAACTTAGACAAAACAATGTATTTCAATCAAAAACCAGTTATATCAAAAGCATAAAATCGAAACGATTAGATGTTAGACTTAAAAATAACCATGAAAACAAAAATTAACAGAACACCAAATAATTCCGTAATTACGCATTTTTGCATTTTTGCATTATCTCTTTTTATATTGACTTCGTGCGAAGACGTGATAACGCTCGACACTATCAAAGGCGACTCGCAGTTGGTGGTCGATGGCTGGATAACAAACGAACCAATCAAACAGCAGATTAGACTCACAGAATCGAGTACTTATTTTGATAACAGCCCAGCTAAACCTATTCTGAACGCTACCGTTACTATTATTGACGATAAAGGGCGGGTATTTGCCTTCAAAGACTTAAAAAACAATGGTTATTACGTTTGGCAGCCAGCTACAGCAAAAGATACCCTGGGCCGAGTAGGGGGCAAATATCTGTTAAACATCAAAACAGGGACAGAAGAATATCGGTCGTTGAGCCAAATAAACCGAGTGCCAAAGATTGATTCGATTTCGTATTATTTTGACAAATCCAGCCCTCGTAATGGCGAAGATAGCCCCAAAGAAGGGTATCAGACAGAGTTTTTTGCGAGAGATTTCGTTGGAGATGGTGATTGTTACTGGGCCAAATCTTACAAAGGCACAAAGCTATTTAGCGAACCAAGCCAGATTTTGCCAATTTACGATGGGGCATTTAGCCCAGGCGCAGCTACCGATGGTTTACAGTTTATTCGACCTATTAGGCAGTCTATCAATGGTCGCAGGTTGGCGTTGGCAGGCGATACCATTCGTGTCGATTTACTGAGTATTACGCTCGAAGGGTTCTTTTTCTTGCAACAAGTACAACAAGCCTCTCAAAATGGGGGCCTGTTTGCCGTACCACAGAGCAATATCATTTCAAACATTGTAAACGTAGATCCCAAAGGCCGCAAACCGCTGGGGTTTTTTGGGTCATCGGCAGTAAGTACGCTTCAAACGATTGTCGAACCAAAAAAAGCACGAGCTAAGGATTTGTAGAGATGATAAAATATTACGACTTGCTTTTACTCAAAAAATCTACTAATTGTTTTTGCATATCTGTCAATATAAGCATCCATTTTTCGTCCCGCTGGCGTAGCTGGC
>JAYVJH010000729.1:0-9948 GCA_043769455.1 Runella sp.
AAATAGATGTTGATTTGCCAATACCCGGCAAAGATTTTATTGACAACTGGCGAATACGGGCATCGAAATAACAGTAATATGCCTTGGATAAAAAAAAATCTAATTTACAAGCCCGAAGGTCTCAACGGTTGGGACTGTTCGCATAGTTATGTAGTTTGTGCAGACAATAGCTACTCGGATAAAGTCAGGGTTTATTTTTCGGCCAGAGATACCCAAGGTCGCTGTCAAGCTACTTTTGTAGATCTTAATGCCGATAACCTGAGCGAAGTGCTATATGTTTGCCCCGAACCAATATTAGCGTTAGGTCAGCCTGGCACTTTTGACGATTGTGGCATCACACCCACGTGGTTTTTGAATGTACGTGGCCAAAAATGGCTTTATTATGTAGGCTGGAATGTTCGTAATACAGTGCCTTACCACAACGCAGTTGGTCTGGCCATAAGCAACAACGGTACTCACTTTCAGAAAGCATTTGACGGGCCTCTCGTTAGCACAATTGCAACAGAACCGTATTTTAACGGTAGTGCATGTGTGCTGAACGATAACGGTATCTTTAAAATATGGTACTTAAATTGTACTTCTTGGATAGAAATAGAAGGTAAGCAAGAGCCTTGCTATCATATCAAATATGCCGAATCTGACGATGGTATTAACTGGAAACGAAATGGTACGGTGGCCATCGACTACAAAGACGACATTGAAGGCGGCATTTCTCGACCTACGGTTTTAAAAGAAGACGGAATCTATAAAATGTGGTATTCGACCAGAGCCAAACAAAACTATCGAGACCAGTTGGCAAGTAGCTATCGAATCGGCTATGCTGAATCATTGGACGGCATTAAGTGGACTCGCAAAGACCATGAAGTGGGTATTGACGTAAGTGCAGAGGGCTGGGATTCTGATATGATTGAATACCCGATGGTATTTGTACATAGGGGTCAGAAAATTTTATTTTATAACGGAAACGGATTTGGAAAAACAGGATTTGGATATGCTATCTGGCAAGACTAAGCAACTATTAAAGACTTTTGACGGGCATCTATACGGCAAACTACAACCTACTGCTACCAAGCCATTAGTCAGCGTTTGCGTTGTTTGTTATAACCATGGCCAATATATTGAAAAATGTTTGGAGAGTTTGGTTAGCCAGATAACTAACTTTGACTACGAAATCGTGATTGGCGACGATTGCTCGCCCGATGAAACAACAAAAATTATCAGAAGTTATGTTGATAAATATCCCGACAGAATCAGAGCATATTTGCACCCTGTCAATTTGAGCCAGTCAAACAAAAACTATACTACGGCTAAACTCAATTTTTTACAAGCACTCAGTAATTGTTCGGGCAAATACATTGTCAATATCGAAGGCGATGATTTTTTGACCGATACCAATAAATTACAACTACAAGCCGACTACTTGGAGGTAAACCCTGACGTATCGGCTTGTTTTCATAATGCCCAAATATTATACGAAGACAACACAGGTCGTACCGATGAATTGCTCAATTTACCCGACCAAAAGCCCGTCATCACCTCAACCGACCTCATCGCCGACCGTGAAACCTGGTTTATGGCTACTGCCGCCGTTATGTTCAGAGCCAGTATGGCTTTTCCGTTGCCCGAGTGGTTTACAAAGTCCAAGAGTGGCGATATTCCGCTTTATTTTTTACTTTCGCAACGAGGGCCTATTCACTATTTGCCCAATGTGATGTCGGTATATAGGCGGCATTTGGGGGGTATGAGCTTTACAGACATAAAAGAAAATGCTGTATTTGTTGAAAACCGAATCTTTATGTATTCGAGTATGAACCATGAAACAGGAGGCAAATATTCAGACTATCTCAATCCGATTGTTAGCAAATATTACCTCCAGCTCTGCCAAGCAAATCAATATAAACAGGCATTTTTTAAGAAGTTATACTTTACTATACGGGCTTACTGGCTCAAAAGTCCTGACTCTTGGCAACAGGCAATGACACATCTCGAAAATTATGTAATGACCCAACGAATGATTGAGTTGTATAGTTTGGTCAAGCCAAAGAGTTGATAAAAAATTAAAAGTCAGCGTATTAACTAACTACCATTTAAGTAGTCGAAACACGATTTTCGCAGGCTTCTCGTTGGCAGTTGCCATAAAATATCAGTGAGTGGTTCTGAACGTTAAATTTGAGCGCATCTCCTACCATGTTTTGAATGTTCTGAATCCGTGGGTCGCAAAACTCCATGACATGGTGGCAGTCTATACAGATTAGATGGTCGTGCTGCTTGAAGCCATGACTCTTTTCGTATTGTGCCAAGTTTTTGCCAAATTGATGTCGAGTTACCAAATCACATTCTACCAGCACATCGAGGGTATTATAGACAGTCGCTCGGCTTACTCTGTATTTTTTGTTTTTCATTGAAATATACAACTCGTCCACATCAAAATGGTCTTGGCGGGTATATATTTCTTCTAAAATAGCAAAACGCTCTGGTGTTTTACGCAGCCCTTTTCGCTCCAAAAAAGCCATCAATATTGCCTGAGCTGCCTGTAAGTTTTGTGATTGAAGCATTGGTGTTGTTGGTTAGAGTGTCATAGATCAATACGACTATCAATCACAAATTTACTAACAAAATGATTGTAATATAGACTTATTTAACAAATAATTTGGTACTGGCTCTCAATTTTCATCAAATCGTACTACCTTAAAAATACCCTCAATGGTTTGTAGCTTGGTCATTAGTTTTTCTAAATGGCTGGTGTCATTGACATAAAGCCTAATTGTACCTTCAAAAATTCCTTCGGCTGTCTCAACGGTTATTGATCTTATGTTAATACTCAATTCATTAGAAATCAACTGCGTAACGTTGTTTACGATTCCAATTCGGTCTGTACCACTAATTCTGAGACCAGCCAAAAACGCAAGCCGCTGCTGCGATGCCCACTTGGCCTTAATGACTCTATTGCCATGTTTGGAGAGCAACTCGGCGGCATTGTTACAGGTTGTTCTATGAATTTTTATACCCTCATTGACCGTTACAAATCCAAAAACATCGTCTCCTGCAATTGGATTACAACATTTGGCCAAATTATAGTCAATCTTGTCCATGTCTTCGCCAATGAGCAGTGTGTCGCTGTCAGTTTTTTCACCGTGCATTTTTTTCAGTTCCTTTCCTACCAACCTCCCTTCTTGCAGGTCGTCGGTATTGAGTTTGGCCTGAATGTTCTGCTTGGCCTCTTTGTCTTGTTTAAACTTACGAATTTCATCGACATTGACATAGCCTTTTCCAAATTTATAGTACAAGTCGTTGGGAGTCTTGCAGTTAAAATACGCTCTAAGCTGATTAGTGAGTTCGTTTGTTACTTCGAGCCGCAATATTTTACATCGTTTTTCTATTATCGTTTTGCCATCGGTTACATATTGCTTGTTTTCTTCTTTAATGAGGTCTTTGATATGGGCTTTGGCTTTGGAAGTAGCCACAAATTTGAGCCAATCTTCGCTGGGCTTTCGGCGTTTGTCGGTCATTACCTCTACTTGGTCGCCGTTGTTGAGTACGTGGCTAATAGGCACGAGCGAGCCGTTTACTTTGGCAGCAATACAATGTGCGCCCACAACAGTATGAATGTCAAATGCAAAATCAAGTGCAGTAGCCCCACGATGCAACACCCGTAAATCGCCTTTGGGCGTAAAGACAAATACCTCTTCGGCAAAAAGATTAGACCGAAAATCGTCTAAAAACTCAACGGCTGCCGCTTTGGTATCTTTTGAGGCATCTATCATGTCTCTGACCTGCGTTATCCATTGGTTAATACCCAGTTTGAGTTTTGTTTCATTTCCTTTGTATTTCCAGTGAGCCGCTACACCTTTTTCGGCTACTTCGTCCATGCGCTTGCTCCTAATCTGTACTTCGACAAACTGACCACTGTCAGGGTCTTTTTCTTTTTCGTCTTCCGACTTGTACATAACCGTAGCGTGCAGCGACTCGTAGCCATTGGCACGAGGCGTAGAGAGCCAGTCTTTGAGTCGCTCAGGTTTGGGATTATAGTTGTCGGTAACAATCGAGAAAGCCTGCCAACAAACCGATTTTTCTTCTTTGGGGTCATTATTGGGCGGATTCATCACAATTCTGACAGCAAATAAGTCATAAATATCTTTGAATTCTTTTTTTTGTTTTCTTATTTTATTCCAAATCGAATAAATAGACTTAGGCCGGCCTTTGATAGTAAAATCAAATCCTTGCTCTTTTAGGTCCCGTTCTAATGGTTCAATAAATTTGGTTACAAATCGGTCTCTGTTGGCACGTGTGGCTTTCAGTTTGTCTCTAATATCGTAGTAGGCTTCGGGGTCGGTAAATTTGAGGTACAGGTCTTCCAACTCGCTCTTAATAACATGAAGCCCGAGCCGATGTGCAAGTGGTGCATAGATAAAAATAGTTTCGGAGGCAATTTTGAGTTGCTTGTCTCGGGGCATATTTTCGAGTGTCCGCATATTATGAAGGCGGTCGGCGAGTTTAATCATTATCACCCGCACATCGTCTGAGAGCGTAAGTAGCATTTTACGAAAATTTTCGGCTTGCTGCGAACTTCCCATCTCAAATTTACCAGCTATTTTGGTCAGCCCGTCAATAATTAAGGCTACTTTTTTACCAAAACTACCCTCTATTTCTTTCAATGTAATGTTTGTATCTTCGACGACATCGTGCAATAAAGCACAAATAATTGATGTAGGCCCCAGCCCAACCTCATCGACACATATCTGAGCAACAGCAATAGGGTGATAAATATACGGCTCACCCGACTTGCGGCGCATATCTTTGTGTGCTTCAACGGCTATCTTGAAAGCACTCTTGATACGCTTGGCATCGTCGCCTTTGAGTAGCAGCTTGGTAGAGCGAAGCAGCTTTCGATATCGCCTCAGTATCTCTAATCTTTCTGCCTCCAAGTCAATTTGTGAGTTTTCAATTATCATGGTGTGTGTTTTGTTGTATTCTAATTCCCAAATTACATCTTTTCGTCTAATTTTTTACCCAAAATCAAAAAAATATATAAAAAGAATGAAACTCATTTTTTCTGTTCAAAAAAAAACGTACCTTTGCAGTCCGAAATTAAGTACAGCAAGAAATTGCCTTTTGGCTTAATAAAATCGCATCTGCGGGCGTGGTGGAATTGGTAGACATACCAGACTTAGGATCTGGCGCCGCAAGGCATGGGGGTTCGAGTCCCTCCGCCCGTACAACCTCAATGAGTGAATTAGTGAATGAATGAATGGTGAAAATAACGCAATTTAGTACGTTTTCTCACCGCTCTGGCCATATCTAATTCTCTCATTTTTTTTGTTTTACCGTTTATTCACTCACTAATTTACCTTCATGGAAGTTCTCTTAGAAAAATCAACACCTACCAACGCTACTCTTAAAGTGGCCATCACACCCGCCGACTATAAGCCAGTGGTTGATAAAAGTTTGAAAGACTACAGCAAGCGTGTCAATCTCAAAGGCTACCGCCCTGGTAAAGTGCCTGTGCAGGTTGTCCAAAAAATGTATGGCAAAGGGCTATTGATTGACGAAGTAAACAAAATAGTAAGTACAGCTCTCAACGACTACATACGTGAAAATAAACTACAGGTAGTTGGCGACCCAATGATTGACCGCCAAAAAGCGATGTTGGTAGAATGGGGCGTTCAAGAAAATTATGAATTTGACTACGAAATCGGTTTGGCATCAGACTTTGAGTTGAACTTAGCGGCCTTTCCAGCAGTGTCGAGCTATACTATCTTGGCAGGCGAAAAAGAACTCAACGAAACCATAGAAAACCTCCGTCAGCAGTTTACAGAGCAGAGCAATGTCGAAACCTCAGAGGCTGGCGATATGATTTTTGGTGAACTCAAACAAGGTGAATTTAGCACCAAAACCGCAGTACCTTTCAAGCGTATCAAAGAAGACCAGCAAGCCGTATTTATTGGCCTAACCAAAGGTGGAAGTGTGTCGTTTGACATCAGAAATACCTTTAATGAAGACAAAGACGTGGCCATGCTCACGGGCTTAAAAGAAGACGAAGCCGCTGCTCTCACTGGCGACTTTGAACTAAGCATTGAGGAAATTACCCGTCAAGCACCAGCCGAAATCAATCAAGTATTTTTTGACAAAGTATTGGGCAAGGGCAAAACAGACAATGAAGCTGATTTTAGGTCGCAGGTGAATGAAATTGTCAATAATAACTACGTTCGTGAAACTGAATCACTATTGCGCCGTGATATCGAAGTAGCACTATTGGACAATATAAAGGTAGAACTACCTGACGAATTTTTGAAAAGATGGCTATCAGAATCAAACGAGGGCAAGTTTACGGCCGAGCAAATTGAAAACGAATACGAAGCATTTGCAAAATCAATGAAACTATCGCTGATTCGCAATAAAGTAGCCGATACGTCTGACATTAAAGTAGATTACCAAGAACTTTTAGACCATACCGAAGGCATGGTACGCCAGCAGTTTGGTATGTATGCCAACGACTTGGGCGGAGCAATGGACGAAACCATCAAGAAAATTGCCGTTAATTATTTGAACGAAAAAGAGGGCGAAAATTACAAAAAAGTATTCACGGAAGTTTATGATGAAAAGGTAATGGTTGTTGTTAAAAATCAAATACCAATTTCACCCAAAGACATTGACGTAGAGCAATTTAAGGCTATTATTGAAGGGTTGAAAGGCTAAGTAAATTGCAGTTCTGGCAAATACAAATCTCTTATTGTTAATCCAAAAATAGTTAGGATTAGTTTTTAGAATTTTAAAAGACAAATAAAAAAGGGGTATCGGCACCGATACCCCTTTTTTATTTGTCCTCATAATGACCCGTATAGGAAATTATACATACCGTTTCGTTTATTACTTCATAAACAATTCGGTTCTTTTCGTCAATTCTACGAGACCAGAGGCCACTGAAATTGTGTTTAAGTGGTTCTGGTTTTCCAAGCTGATGGTAATGGCACTGTCTTTGAAAAGACTTTTTACAGCATCAATGAATCTATTGTCCATTTCAGAAACGTTCATTTGAAATATAGTTGTCATTGCTTTTTATTTTAACCGATAAATATCTCTATTCGCTTTCCTCTTCAGCTACTACCTCAGCTATTTCAGCGTTTCTGACAACAATATTCAAAACTTCGCCCTCCACATAGTCGGCCATAATTACGTCACCTTCTTTGAGGTCGCCTTTCAAGATTTCTTCGGCCACGGGGTCTTCTAAGTATTTCTGAATGGCACGGTTCAATGGCCTTGCCCCATACTGCTGGTCATAGCCTTTTTCTGACAAAAAGTCTTTGGCTTTGTCTGTCAGCTCTACTGCATAACCCAAGGTATTGATTCTGGCAAACAGCTTGCCCAGCGCAATATCAATAATGCGGTGTATATCTTCTCGTTGTAGCGAATTGAACACAATCACGTCGTCTAAACGATTTAAGAACTCAGGCGAGAATGCTTTTTTTAGTGCGCTCTGTATGGTACTTTTCATTATCTCTTCTTGATTGTCTGATTTTGAGCGGGTAACAAAACCAATCCCTGCCCCAAAGTCTTTCAAGTCTCTAACTCCAATGTTTGAAGTCATGATAATGATTGTATTTCTAAAATCCACCTTGCGGCCCAATCCATCGGTCAGTACGCCATCGTCTAATACTTGCAGTAAAATATTGAATACATCGGGGTGCGCTTTTTCGATTTCGTCCAGCAATATAACACTGTAAGGCTTGCGGCGGATTTTTTCAGTTAATTGTCCTCCCTCTTCATAACCCACGTAGCCTGGAGGCGCACCGATAAGACGAGACACACTAAATTTTTCCATGTATTCGCTCATGTCTATCCGCACGAGCGAGTCTTCTTTGTCAAACAGGTGCATGGTCAGTACTTTGGCCAATTCTGTTTTCCCAACCCCAGTAGGCCCCAGAAATATAAACGACCCTATTGGCTTTTTGGGGTCTTTTAAGCCCACACGAGTACGCTGAATGGCTTTGGTAAGTTTTTCGATGGCCGAGTCTTGCCCAATAATACGGGCTTTGAGGGTTTCGCCCATTCCCAGTATTTTGACACCTTCATTTTGGCCTACTCTCGTAACAGGAATACCCGTCATCATCGACACTACTTCGGCTACGTTATCTTCGGTAACAATATATCGGCGGCGTTTGGCATCATCTTCCCATTGTTTTTTAGCCGCTTCGAGTTGGTCTAACAGTCGTTTTTCACGGTCTCTGAGCTGGGCTGCTTCTTCGTATTTTTGGCTTTTTACTACCTGATTTTTTTGTTTTTTTACGTCTTCAATTTGCCGCTCCAATATTACGATTTCTTCTGGAACAGTTATGTTTTTGATATGCACCCTTGCGCCTACCTCGTCCATTACATCAATAGCTTTATCGGGCAAGAATCGGTCTGTGATATATCTTTCCGACAGTTTCACCGATTGTTCGATTGCTTCTTGCGTATAAGTTACGTGGTGATGGTCTTCGTATTTGTCTTTGATGTTGGTCAATATCTCAATGGTTTCGTCCACACTTGGTGCGTCCACCATCACAATCTGAAAACGACGAGCCAATGCGCCGTCTTTTTCAATATACTGACGGTATTCGTCCAAGGTTGTTGCACCAATACATTGTATATCGCCACGTGCCAAGGCTGGCTTGAACATATTTGAGGCATCGAGCGAACCTGACGCACCTCCTGCACCCACAATGGTATGCAGCTCGTCGATAAACAATATTACCTCTGGCGATTTTTCGAGTTCATTCATCACGGCTTTCATGCGCTCCTCAAACTGGCCACGGTATTTGGTACCCGCCACCAGCGAGGCCAGGTCGAGTGTTACAACACGCTTGCCAAACAATACTCTCGATACTTTTTTCTGAATAATACGCAAGGCCAAGCCCTCGGCAATAGCCGTTTTGCCAACCCCAGGCTCACCAATCAATACGGGATTGTTCTTTTTACGGCGGCTCAGTACTTGTGCCACACGCTCTATTTCTTTATCACGACCTACAATAGGGTCTAACTTGCCCATATCGGCCATTTTAGTCAAGTCTCTACCAAAGTTGTCAAGCACGGGTGTACGTGATTTTTCGGTAGATTTAGGGTCTTTGCTTTGCTGCGAACCGCTGCTGCCAAACATACCGCTATTGCGGTTATTTTCATCGTCGTCGGTCTCTGGGCCAGAGCGGGGAGCCGAAGTTGGTGCTGTACCTGATATTTGATATTCTAACATTTCTTTTACAATTTCATAGTTTACATTGAATTTTGCAATAATCTGCGAAGCCAAATTATCTGGGTCTCTCAATATCGACAGCAGCAAATGCTCCGTGGCAATAATCGGACTTTTGAATATCTTGGCTTCGAGGTAGGTTACTTTTAGTGTTTTTTCTGACTGGCGAGTTAGCGGAATGTTAGCCAAGTTTTTGATGTTGTTGGTAGCTGTTCCTTTTGTAACTTGTTCAATCGTTATTCTGAGTTCGTTGAGTTCAATGCCCAATCTGGTCAATAAGTCCAGCGCAATGCCTTCACCTTGGCGAATCATTCCCAAAATCAAGTGTTCTGTGCCGATATAGTCATGTCCCAAACGTAGGGCTTCTTCACGGCTCATTGAAATTACTTCTTTTACTTTTAGCGAAAATTTGGAGTCCATATGTGGGTTCATACAAGTATTTTTTCAATGATTGATCGATTAACAAATTTGACTTAAGCTCATTCGACTATTTATATTTAGATAACAATGGGGTATTTATTGCAATTAACGAAAAAAACCGTTCACTCGTTTAAAAATTGCCCATCGATTGATAAATAATTTCTTTTGCTTGTGTCCCTCTACACATTAGCAAGTCGATGACACTTAGATTAGGCACAAATTCAGAGCCAAAGTTATGCTGATAGCTCTTAAAATACTGAAAATCGACTAAATTAGTTTGTTTCTTGGGGTCAATCTTATTTCGT
>JAYVJH010000730.1:0-11327 GCA_043769455.1 Runella sp.
TTTGCAGGTGCCGAAAAATTCCAGACCGAATACGCCACCAACTCAAATAGCGAAGGGCATTTTGACACACCCGATCAATGGCTGACAAAATTAAAGACAGACGTTATCATCGCTTTTTTTGGTTACAGTGAGTCTTTTCAAGGCAAAGCAGGATTAGAAAATTTTAAGGCCGAATTAGACGCTTTTATTAAACATACATTACAACAAAAATACAATATACTTCAAGCATTTGGTGGTCTTGCCATTGTTTCGCCCATCGCTTTTGAAGACTTGTCAGCGAGCCGAGATTTGCCCAACGGCAAAACCGAAAACGAAAACCTATGGCTCTATACGCTGGCCATGAAAGAAATAGCCCAACAAAACAAAGTGCTGTTTGTAGATGCTTTTAGTCCGTCCAAAAGCTGGTATGAAGCGAGCAAAGCGCCACTCACCATTGACGGTTCGCAACTCAACGAAGAAGGCTATAAAAAACTGTCTGTGTTGTTGGCTGACGTTATATTTGGTAAAACGACCGCCAAAGCCGAAGCAAACAGAGGCTTGATAAATGCTGCCGTAATAGAAAAAAACTGGCTCTGGCACAACGACTACAAAACACCAAATGGCGTACACGTTTATGGTCGCCGATACAAGCCCTTTGGCCCAGACAATTATCCTGCCGAAATAGAAAAAATAAGGCAAATGACCGCTATTCGAGACTCTGCAATTTGGCTGGCGGCATCGAAAGGGCAAGTAACAGACCTCGCCATTGCCGACAAACGAACAAAGACTTTACCGACTGTCAAGACCAATTTCAATCCCGAAAACAACGGTAGTCTTACCTATTTGTATGGCCAAGAAGCAGTAAATAAACTAAAAGTACCCCAGGGCTACAAAATTGAGTTGTTTGCCTCTGAGCAAGAGTTTCCAGAACTCTCAAAGCCTGTTCAGATGTCGTTTGACGGTAAGGGGCGGCTGTGGGTGGCGGTCATGCCGAGTTATCCACACTACAAACCTGGCGATAGCAAACCAAACGATAAAATTTTGATTTTGGAAGATACCAATAACGATGGCAAAGCCGATAAGCAAACCATTTTTGCCGATGGCCTACACTTACCGCTTGGTTTTGAAATTACGCATGAGGGCGTTTTTGTGTCGCAAGGTACAAACCTAAAACTCTATATCGACACCAATAATGACGACAGAGCAGACAAAGTAGAAATACTTTTGAGTGGCTTCGACGACCATGACACCCATCACAACAGCCATTCGTTTACGGTCGATCCGTCTGGTGCGATTTACTCGGGCGAGGGCGTGTTTTTGCATACTAACGTCGAAACATCTTATGGTACAATCAGAGCTACCAATGGTGGTTTTTATAGATATAGCCCTCAACGCCGCAAACTCGAACGGACGGCACAGTTGGCTATTCCAAATCCTTGGGGTATCACTTTTGACGAATGGGGACAGTCGTTTTTTGCCGAAACCTCAAGCCCAGATGTACGTTGGCTTATGCCCGGAACGGTATTGCCTCGCTACGGCGAATCCACCCACAAAAGCGTGCAGTTGATAGAAAAAGACCACATGGTGCGTCCTACTTCGGGTATAGAATTTGTGTCGAGCCGGCATTTTCCTGACGAAATACAGGGCGATTTGTTGATAAACAATACAATTGGTTTTTTGGGAATGAAATCACACACTTTTACTGACGATGGTACTGGTTACAAAACAAAACACCGAGTAGATTTGGTAGTGAGCGATGACCGTAATTTTCGACCTGTTGATTTGGAATTTGCGCCCGATGGGTCGTTGTATTTGATAGACTGGCATAATATTTTGATTGGACACATGCAGCACAACGCCCGAGACCCCTTGCGTGATCACTCACACGGAAGGGTTTATCGAATTACTTATCCGTCGAGGCCGTTGGTTGTACCTGCCAAAATTGCGGGTGCAAGCATTGAGACATTATTAGACAATCTAAAACTACCCGAATACCGCAGCCGATACCGCACTCGTAGCGAACTTAGGGGGCGAAATACCAACGAAGTATTACCCAAAATAACAAAATGGGTAGGTAGTTTGGACAAAAACGACAGCCGATACGAGCATCACGTATTGGAGGCACTTTGGGTAAGTTGGGGGTTGAATAAAGTAGATCAAAAACTGTTGCGCCAGCTACTCAAATCAAAAGACTACCGTGTCAGGGCGGGGGCTGTTGAGGTATTGCGCTTTGTGGGGCATCAAGTACCAGACCAAACGGCCTTACTCATGCAGGCCGCACAAGACGACAACAGTAGGGTGCGCTTAGAGGCCACGGTGGCGGCTTCGTGGGTTGGCAAAGAAAAAGGTTTGTCGATATTGGCCGAAGCACAAAAAAAACCATTGGACGACTGGGCGATTCATGCACACCAAACAGCCGTGGCGCATCTGAAAGGGGAGAGCGTAAGAAAGAAAAAAGAGGAAGCGGTAGTATCGACACTGAAAGGTGCAGATTTAGAACTTTTTAAACTCGGCAAAACTATTTATGCCAAAGAAGGCTACTGCACTACTTGCCACCAAGCCGATGGCGGAGGGCTTTCTGCTTCAAATTTTCCACCGCTGGCAGGTACACAATGGGTCAATGGCAACGAAGAACGACTCATAAAACTGACATTAAAAGGCATGATGGGACAGGTAGAAATAAATGGAAAACAATACCCAGGTCAAGTACCAATGACACCGTTTGGTGGACTGCTCAACGACAAAGAGGTAGCTGCCGTGCTGACATACATCAGAAACTCTTTTGGAAATAAGTCGTCGGTTGTTAGGCCAGAAAATGTAAAAACAGTACGAGCCGCCACCGCCAACCAAAAAGATATTTATAACGCCTCAAAGCTACTGCTGGAACACCCTCTGGAAAAATAATAGTTGGGGGTTTATAACTTAAGGAGTCGTGAGTTAAATACAATGCTGTAAACCAGTAAGTTATCAAAATTAAAATACCGTATTAGTTTTGAATAAGTACTTAAATATCGTAGAAAGGTTATGGAAATGGACGAAAAAAACTGTAAGATGTCTGTGTGCTAAATATCACAAGAATTTTACAGAGTTCTCAACTGACATAAAAAGTATATTAGAAAATACAAATGACAGATACCAAAAAGAAATAGAAACTTTTTAACGCTTAAATTTCACCTGTTTGTGGTAGAACAGCACCTAATTATTCAACCACAAAAGTAACAAAAGGCCAAAAAAAGTTTGAAATCTAATGTTCTTTGTGAACTTTTGTGGTAAAAAAATTAGACCTCCACAAAAATTGTCAGACAACCTCATCTTTAAATGAAACAAACACTCTTACACTTACTCAACTACCAAACATTATCTCAGACAGAAGCCAAACAAACGTTGCTCGGCATTGGTCGTGGCGACTATAATACTTCGCAGATAGCAAGTTTTTTGACTATTTATGCCATTCGTAGCCTGACTATTGATGAACTGTCGGGTTTTAGAGATGCTATGCTTGAGATGTGTGTGGCTACCGACCTATCGGCTTATGACCCGATGGACTTGTGCGGCACAGGCGGAGACGGCAAAGACACTTTTAATATTTCGACCTTGGCCTCGTTTGTGGTAGCTGGCGCAGGGCAGCGAGTAGCCAAACATGGCAATCATGGCGTGTCGAGTGCAGTGGGGTCTTCGACTGTGATGGAATATTTGGGCGTGCCGTTTACAAACGACAAAGACATATTGACCAAAAAAATAGAAACAGCTAACATTTGCTATTTGCACGCACCGCTCTTTCACCCAGCCATGAAGCACGTGGCACCAATTCGTAAAGAACTCGGCATCAAGACGTTTTTTAATATGCTGGGGCCGCTGACTAATCCTGTTTTTCCAGAAAAGCAACTGACAGGAGTATTTAGTCTGGAATTGGCCAGAATGTACGCTTATTTGTACCAACAAACCAACAAAAAATACCTCATCGTTCACTCCTTAGATGGCTACGACGAGGTATCTTTGACTGGTGATTTTAAAATAATTACAGCCCAAAACGAGCAAATACTACAACCCAAAGACCTCAATATGGAGACTCTCACCGAAGCGCAGCTATCGGGTGGCGATACACTTGCAGACTCGGCTCATATTTTTATGAATGTACTAAACAACGAAAGTACATTGGCTCAAAAACAGGCCGTAGTGGCCAACGCTGGTTTGGCCTTGCACGCTGCCAATCCAGATTTGAGTTTGACTGATGCCATAGCTACCGCACAAGAATCGTTAGAGTCGGGTCGGGCTTTGAGTTGTTTTAAGAAATTGATTGAAAGATAAACCATTCTCCCTGTGGCAATTTAGCTAATTAAAAATATCAATAATTATTTTCATTGCCAAAATTTCTGTCTTTATTGGCCCAAGGCTTCTGACGGCTGTTATTGTTTTTATTGACGGGTTTCTGGCTTTGTGGCGTGGCTGGTCGCTGTGGTTGGCTGGTTGTTGGCCGTTGGTTTTGGTTTGATGCTGGTCTTTGGCTTGGTGCGTTGGCTGGTCGCTGGTTTGAGTTTGCGGCTGGCTTTGGTTTTTGGGCTTGTTGTGCGTTGCGGTTTGGCATATTTCTATCGCCCCGCTGAAACTTCGGTTCTTTGACGGGGTTATGGTCAATGAGTGGAAAAGGGTGTTCATTGACAACAGGAATCCGCTTATTGATTAGTTTTTCTACATCTCGCAAATATTCTTTTTCTTCGGCATCACAAAACGAAAAAGCCGTTCCCTTTGCCCCTGCCCGCCCTGTTCGACCGATGCGGTGAACGTAAGTCTCGGGAATGTTCGACATTTCGTAGTTGATTACATACTCCAGCTCGTCCACATCAATACCCCGTGCGGCGATGTCGGTCGCTACCAGTATACGTGTTGTTTGTTCTTTAAAATTACTCAAAGCCCGTTGTCTTGCATTTTGAGATTTATTGCCATGAATGGCCTCGGCTGTGATATTGTGTTTTTGCAAAACTTTCACAACCTTGTCGGCACCGTGTTTGGTACGGGTAAAGACCAGAGCCGTTTTAATATTTTTGTCTTTTAGTATTTCTACTAATAAGTCGTTTTTGTTGCCCTTATCGACAAAATAGACCGCTTGCTTGATAATATCGACTGTCGAAGACACAGGCGTAACCGATACTTCTGAGGGATTGTGTAAAATAGTGCTGGCCAATAGTACGATTTCGGGGGGCATAGTTGCCGAAAAAAACAGCGACTGCCGTCTTTTGGGTAGCACGGCCAATAGTTTTTTTACGTCATGTATAAAACCCATGTCGAGCATACGGTCGGCTTCGTCGAGTACAAAAATCTCTACTTCACGAAGCGATAAATAGCCCTGATTCATAAGGTCAATCAGTCGGCCTGGGGTGGCTATAACCACGTCCACGCCAGCGTTGAGTGCTGTTACTTGTGAGTTTTGATTGACTCCCCCAAAAATAACAGTACAGTTCAAACTCGTATGGCGACCATAAGCCTTGAAACTCTCGCCAATCTGAATAGCCAGCTCACGAGTCGGCGTAACAATCAGACTTCTGATTTTGCGTTTGCGTTCGTAGGTTTTATTGGCACTTAATATTTGTAAAATCGGAATCGTAAAAGCGGCCGTTTTGCCTGTGCCAGTTTGGGCGCAGCCCAGCAGGTCGTTGCCTTTCAAAACTATCGGAATAGCCTGTGCTTGTATGGGTGTGGGACTGGTGTAACCTTCTTCTTCTAATGCTTTTAAGATGGGGCTGATGATGTCTAATGACTGGAATTGCATAATAAATTGATAAACATTGAACCCAACCACAAACCAATGTAGTTGAGTATGGCCACAAAGGTACGGTTTTTATTTGGTGATAAAACACCCCTTATTTTTCTTCTTGCGATAGCATTTTTTCTACGGCGGCAGTTCGTTTTAAGGCATTGCGTTCAAGGTCAGCTTGTTCGGTTCGAGATTTATAGATGTCGCAGGCCATAAAGATAGCTTGGCGGAGCGATGTTTCGTCGGCTATGCCTTTGCCTGCAATGTCGTAGGCCGTGCCATGGTCGGGCGAGGTTCTTACTGCCGATAGGCCCGCCGTGAAGTTTACACCTTCGGCCCCAGCAATGGTTTTGAACGGTATTAGCCCTTGATCGTGGTACATGGCCAGCACGGCATCATATTTTTTAAAACTACCTGATGCAAAAAAACCATCGGCAGGAAAAGGGCCGACTACAATCTGCCCCTTGTTTTTGAGTTCACGAATGGCCGGCTCTATGATGTCGATTTCTTCTGCTCCCAATAGCCCTGCTTCGCCAGCGTGAGGGTTCAGTCCCAAAACGGCAATACGGGGTTTTCTGATGCCAAAATCTTGCTTTAACGACAGTATCATGGCCTGCAACTTAGCCACGATTTTGTCTTTACTGAGTTGTTTGGCAATGTCTTTGAGTGGCAAATGACCTGTTACTACGCCCACTTTCAAACTCTCACTGACCATAAACATCAATGCACTTTTGGTACCAAATGCCTCTGCCAGATATTCGGTATGACCCACAAACTTAAAGTCTTCGCTCTGAATATTGCTTTTGTTGATGGGAGCCGTAACTAATGCCTGGATTTTACCCGCTTTCAAGTCTTCGGTGGCTCGTTTCAGACATTCAAAGGCTGCTTTGCCAGCTTGGGGCGTAACTTTGCCAGGCTCGATTTCTTCTTGTGGGTCTATCCAACAAGTTATGATATTGGTGGCCTTTGGGTTGGCTTGCTCGGCACGCTGAATACCAAACAAGTTCCAGTCGGTCATTTTCAATAATGTTTTGTACTGATTCACAATTCGCATTGAGGCATAAATGACAGGCGTACAAATAGCATTTAACTGATTGTCTTTGAGTGCTTTGAGTATCACCTCTGGGCCTATGCCGTTGTAGTCGCCGAGACTAATGCCAATGATGGGTTTTTGAGTTATTTGTTCGCTCATGGTTGTTTGGTTGTGGTGTTTTTTTGGAAGTTATATCTCGATTTATGATTGTATGTTCAAGCGTTTTTGAACTTCTGTAACCGACTGCTCTAATTTTAATCTGAATAACTCAATTGGTGGTAACTCGGTGAGATAAGTGGCTACATGAATACCCGACTTGTCTAATTCTAATAATTCAATCATTTTGTCACTTTTTTCTGAACATAACAGTAAGCCAATCGGCTGATTTTCGCCTTCTTGTCGTTCATATTTGTCCAACCAACGCAAGTATAACTCCAACTGGCCTTTGTATTCAGCCTTGAATTTACCCAATTTGAGTTCAATCACTACCAAGCGTTTGAGTTTTCGGTGATAAAACAAAAGGTCAATATAATAATCTTCCTGGTCAATAGTGATACGTTTTTGGCGAGCCATAAATGCGAAGTCATTTCCAAATTCTAAAATAAACTGTTGCAAATCTACCAGAATGGCGCTTTCTAAATCTTGTTCGTTGTAGGTCTGGTTCAACCCTAAGAAGTCAAACATATAAGGGTCTTTTAAAAACAACTCTACGCTCATTTCTTTCTCATCTCGTAGTTTTTTGAGGTCGTTGTAAATCGTATCTTCACCTTTTTTACTGATGGCAGTTCGTTCAAAAAGCATACTGTCAATGCGCCCACTTAGTTCTCTTACACTCCAACCCTCGTTGGCGCACAGTGTCATATAGAAATCTCGTCGAAGCGAGTCTTTTTGTTTCAAAACCTCTACAATATGACTCCATGATAATTGGTGCGACATTGTCGCACCAATTTCAAAATCGGGATAATATTTATAAAATTCTATCATTCTATTCAAATTAGAACGACTGTAGCCTTTGCCATAATACTGTGTCAGTACCTCAGATAAAGTTTGAACAATTCTCTTGCCATATTCCGCTCGTTGTTCTTTTACAACTTCTTCTTGTATCGTTTTGCCAATATTCCAATAAAGCATCACCATACCTTTATTGATAGCTTTGACAACATAACTCTGAGCAGTGTCAATCAAGACACTTACTTTTTGTACCAATGGTTCTGTAGTTTGTAGCTTTTTCATTAAGTTGCCGTTGTTTCGCTGCCCGAATGTATATGATTTAGGATTATCTGGCAATTTACGAATAATCATTTGATTGATTGAAAATAAAGTAGCAACTTTCGGAATGAAAATATTGATAATAGACGAAGTACATGACTCTTTACTCACGCTATTTGGCGATGCTGGCTGGTCTTTTCGGTACGAACCCGACTGGAAACGTAGTGATATTTTAATGCTAATTGCCAATTTTGAGGGGTTAGTCGTGCGAAGCAAAACACCGATTGATGCAGCGTTGATAACTGCCGCCAAGCAACTCAAATTTATAGCCAGAGCAGGTGCAGGCTTAGACTTGATTGACGTTGATGCCGTCCAGAGCCGTAACATTCAGCTTTTTGCTGCCAATGAAGGCAATCGTGATGCTGTAGCCGAGCATACCGTAGGACTAATTTTGGGGCTAATGGCCAACATCGCCAAAGCCAATCGAGCCATCAGACGGGGCGAATGGGACAGAGAGGCCAATCGTGGCTATGAACTCATGGGCAAAACCGTAGCCATCGTTGGGTATGGTTTCAATGGCCGAGCCACAGCACAACGGCTAAGTGGTTTTGGTTGCAAGGTATTGGCTTACGACAAATATTTAACAAACTACACCGACCAATACGCCACCGAAGCTACAATGAACCAAATTTTTGACGAAGCAGATATACTGAGTTTACATATTCCGCTCACTGACGACACTAAACTGATGGTAAACAGTGATTTTATCAACCAATTCAAGAAACCATTTTACTTTATCAATGTCTCTCGGGGCGAAATCGTGAGTTTGTCGGCTATTGTTCAAGGGTTAGAAAATGGTAAAATCAAAGGTGCTGGATTAGATGTATTAGAAAACGAAAAAATTAGTAAACTGTCTGTAAGTGAGCAAATTGATTTTGATTATTTATGTAATTCTGATAGAATAATCTTGACACCGCACATAGCTGGTTGGACTTTTGAGAGTTATCGTAAAATTAACGAAGTATTATTTCGGCAAATTGATGATTATATAAAAAAACAAATAAGTAGTTGCTTATAAAACAATTGGTTACGTTTTAAAGCATAGACCCATTTTGAAATAAGTGATATTGTTTTTTTGTGCATCTAATTAAGAGGAAATACGCTTTGAAATATTACGGAACTATTACACAGAGATTCACTGAGAAAAAGGGAGATATACAGAGAAGAAGTACTAAAAAAGCTCCGTGTATCTCTTTTAAAACTCCGTGAATCTCTGTGTAGCAAAAAAAGCGCATTCAATTTTATAAAATTACATATCCAAAATAAACAGGTCTATACTTTAAAACGTTACCAATAAATTAACGCCTTGACTTATTTTAAATACCTGCTTATTAAATAATTAAAACATTTTTCGTTGTTCATTTTTCACTACCTAAAACCCAATATGAAAAAACTATTTTTACCCTTTGTACTACTAATAACCTTAGCTGCAAACGCCCAAGTGGTTTTGCCAGAGCGAGAGCGTGCCAAAGTGATTGACGATATTCTGGAAGACCGCTTGACCAATCTTTTGCCTCAACTCATGCGCCGTGAGGGGGTCGATATGTGGGTCGTCATATCAAGAGAATATAACGAAGACCCCATCATGAAAACCATGCTACCCAGCACGTGGCTCTCGGCTCGGCGACGGACGATGATGGTATATTTTGACCGAGGAACAGAAAAAGGTATCGAAAAATTGGCCATTGCTCGCTACGATGTGGGCAATTTGCTCAAAGGTGAGTGGGACATTAACGTTCAGCCCGACCAATGGCAGGCACTCGTAAAGGTAATCGACGACCGAAACCCGAAGCGAATAGGGTTGAATTTTTCAAAAAACTATGGCCATGCCGACGGTTTGACTTTTACGGAGCAAAAAGAATTATTAGATATATTGCCCGAAAAACATAAATCCAAAATCATGTCGTCTGAGCGGCTGGCTGTGGCTTGGCTCGAAACCCGAACGGCCAAAGAACTGGCAATTTACCCGCTCATTGCCCGTATTTCGCACCAGATTATTGACGAGGCGTTTTCCGAAAAGGTCATTCACCCGGGTATTACCACCACCGAAGACGTAGTTTGGTGGCTCAGGCAGCGAGTTACTGACTTAGGGCTGGAAACGTGGTTTCACCCAACGGTGGACGTACAAAGGTTTGACCCTGCTAATTTTGACCACCTAAGAGCATTTTCAAAACGACCCGATGGCCAAATAATTATGCCTGGCGACCTGATTCATGTCGATTTTGGCATTACTTATTTACGCCTCAACACCGACCAACAACAGCACGCCTACATACTCAAAGCGGGCGAAAGCGATATTCCTGACTATTTGAAAAAGGCTTTTCAGAAAGGCAACCGCTTGCAAGACATTCTGACAGAACGATTTAGGGCTGGAAAATCTGGTAACGAGCTTCTACTCGAAGCATTGGAACAAGCCAAAAAAGAAGGAATCGTAGCCAGTATATATTCGCACCCAATCGGTGCGCATGGCCACGCAGCAGGGCCAACAATCGGAATGTGGGACCAGCAAAAAGGCGTAGCAGGAGCAGGCGACTACCCGCTGTTTGCCAACACAACGTACTCAATAGAACTTAATGCGGCAGTAGAAATACCCGAATGGAAAAAAATAATTAGAATTATGCTCGAAGAAGACGGCTCGTTTGACGGCAATACTTTCAAATATTTAGATGGCCGACAAACCGAGATACTGACGATTCCAAGAAAAATGACTAATGTGCGGTAAGTAGTTGTGTGTGTGTATAGTCTGTCAGGAGTTAAATACTTTAACACGTAATTGGCACACTGGCAAATTTACTTATTGGCCAAACTACAATCTAAAATCCATTGCAAAACGGCCAGTACTCGCTGAGGGTCAGTAAAAGTAAGTGGTACATAGTTTGGGTCAATAGACAGACTTTTGTTTTCTAATTTTAAGAAAGCCCACGAAAAAGCTGTTGTTACGCAGCCATAAATTATTTTTTGTGGGTGATTTTCTTGAGCATTAAATAGTTGAGCTGCATACATTTCTGCCCCACATTGAGCGATGGCGTTTTCGTCAATATCTTGTTTTTTGGCTTCCACTACACAAAAAACAGGGCTTTGAATACTTAATTTATTGGGTACGAGTGAAAAAATAAAATCGCAAAACCCATTCAAGTCTAATGATTTATCTACATTAAATTCATAGCCCGAAAATATCGAAAACTGATTGGGGTTCATTCTTCGTAGTGCCTGTAAAGTAGGTGCAATCACAAACTCGGAGCGTGCTTTTTCGCTGTTGAGTGCTTCATTGGCTGCTTCGCCTAATTGTTGCAA
>JAYVJH010000731.1:0-17587 GCA_043769455.1 Runella sp.
TTCAAAAAATGGTTAGATAGCGTACTACTCAATGTACTGCTCCAAGAAAGGGCATCTGGTAAAGATATTTTTACAGGACTGTATAAAAACAATCCAACGGCTAATCTGTTTGCCTTTTTGGACGAAGATACAAATATTTGGCAAGATGTTAGGGTGATGAGTACTGCGCCCATCTGGGCATTTACCAAAGCCGCCGCCGATGTGATGGTCAAGCGTGTGTTATAGTTCTTCAAAACTCTTTTTTCCTTTCACAAAATATTGCCAAATAATACTTTTTAAATATATCGTTTTGGGATAATCTATAATGCTCGGCAGGCGTTTTTTATGAAGTTTAGGTACTATGGCATAAAACGCAAAATGCGCTCTGATAATGGCCCAAATATTTTTAAAGTCAGCTTTTGGCAAAAACCGTATTGCCGAAATACCATCTAACACAAGCCTTTGTAAAATGACTGACCAGACTTTACCATCAGGCAAGTTTTTGTAAAGCATCGCCAAGTTATTTCGGTAGTTAAGATAAGTTTTAAAAGGGCTTGTTACAGGCAAAGTGCCGCCGCCAACGTGAAATACCGCAGAGTTAGCACAATAATAAACCTGCCGCCCAGCCAGTTGTATGCGCCAGCACAAATCTATTTCTTCAAAATGGGCAAAAAATAATTCGTCAAAGCCTCCTAACTGATGAAACACCGTTGCTCTAACAAACAAGCAAGCCCCCGAAGCCCAACCAACAGCCCGACTGTCGTTATATTGGCCTGTATCAATTTCACAAGTATCAAAGACTCGCCCACGACAAAAGGCATAGCCTAAGTAGTCTAAAAAACCACCTGCACCGCCTGCATATTCAAACAAACTTCGGTTATGATAAGCCAATAACTTAGGCTGGCAAGCTGCTATCTGTGGCTGGTTGTCAAGTAGTTGTACGATTGGGGCTATCCAGTTTGGGGTTACTTCCACGTCTGAGTTGAGCAATACATAATAGTCTGCCTTGACTTGTGCCAATGCCCGATTGTAACCTCCCGCATAGCCCATATTGGTAGGCAGTTCGAGGAGCGTAATGGCTGGATAATGATTTTTGAGCCAATCGACAGAGTTATCAGTCGAGGCATTGTCGGCTACAATAATTTTATTGCCAGCCGAATGTGCTATAACTGATGGTAAAAATTGTTCTAAAAATACCTGACCGTTGTAGTTGAGTATCACAACGGCTACTGTTGAGGTAGCCATTACTTCATCATTTTACTTAAATCTAATCCTGGAATGTTAGGTAACATTCCTTCGGTGTTTTTTTGAATATGCTCTTTGATTTGAACATCAATCTTATCCATAGCTTTATTTACTGCCGCCACAATCAGGTCTTGCATTACTTCACGGTCTTCGGCATTGGCAATGTCTGGGTCTATCTCAATACTGGTCAGTTTTTTATGACCATTTATCGTAACTTTTACCATACCTGCACCTGCTTCGGCAGAGTCAGTCAGCTCTTCGAGGCTCTCTTGGGCTTCTTTCATTTTGGCCTGAAATTCTTTGACTTTTCCAAGCATTCCCATCATGTCTCCAAACATATTTTTATTGTCTTTTTTTATAGTAAATCACAACTCTATTGACAAAATTAACACAAATCAGCGAAGCAACAACACTGTTCCTCGTTTTGTAAATTTTTCGCCCAACGAGTCCACTATTTCGACCCTATACACATAAGTATCTTCGGGTGCGGGGTGGCTGTCGTAAGTACCGTCCCAGCCGTTTTTGGAATCGGTCGATTCATAAATAACGTTTCCCCAACGATTTAGTATTACCATTTTGAAGGTAACAAAAAACAGTCCTTTCACAGCAAATCTATCATTGATACCATCGTCGTTTGGGCTAAAAGCATCGGGCAAAAAGATTTGAGCATTTTTACGAAAAATATAAGTGTTGGAATAACTTGCCAATCCTTGTGCAGTAGATGCCTGGATTCTGTACCTAAACAACTGCTGGTCGGGGGTGTCTAAATTTGGGGCAAAGGTTGTATTGCCACCCATTTGTATTTGTTCAATCAAATTACCCATTTCGTCATATTTTTCGAGTACATAATTTGCCACAGGTACCACAAACGGCCATGCACTCGTCCAGTCAATCGAAGTAGTTGATTTTGAATATAAATGTACTGAACAAAAAGCCTCAGTAGGGGTAGAGCGATTGCCGCAGGCGTTTTGGTATTGTATTTTGTAGCAATAAGATTTTTCTGCTGTTTTTACGTCATCGTCATTAAATATCAGTGAGTTGTCTTTGACCATAAACTCTTTAAACTCGCCACCTTCGTCTGCTTTAAGCAAAATGGCTTTATATTTTGAAGCCGTTGCACCTTGTAGCGGTGCTACTGCTCTGATTTCTAATTGTTGGTTCTGCTCCAGTACACTTACAAATGGCGTTCTGACAATCGATGGCACTTCGTCTGAAATTGCCATCACAGTCTTTAACTGCGACACAGATGTTGCATTGTTGGGCAAATTGACAATTACTTGATAGCTGTAGTTTTCGCCACAAGTAACGGCTTTGTCCGAACTATTAGTAAATGATTTGCTGTTAATTGTGCCACCGAGCGGAGTAGTGTTTCTAATAATCTGATAATTTCTAAAATCTGTGTTGGGGTATTCTGTCCATTTCAAATCATTTTGCCGATTAGTTGCCACCACATCGAGCGACACCGTACAGACTGTATTTGAGGCACCACCTACGCTTTCGCAGCCATCGTTGGTACTCATTCTAAAACAAAACGCACCTTGGCTGAGATTTGTGTTTCTTATTGTAAAAGTAGTAGTGTCGTTTTTGGAAATCGTTTGGCTAAGTCCTCCAAAATTACCACCATTTTGTGAGCCTTGTAGCTCTGCCATTATGCCGTTTGCGCCATTGACCAAAACATCAACTAAGCCGTCGTTCCGAACAGTTACACGCCTGACCGCTACCGAAGAAGCGTCGATGTTGTTGGGTATTACGGCTACGCTTGCGGCAGTAAGGCATCTGACGACTTGCCCCATAAAAACACCCGTAACCGAAACAATCCGAGGATTGACGTTTGGATAAACCCTCGATAATGACATATTGGTACTTTTGGGGAGTGCTTGGGGTGCTGTGCCATCGCCCCAATCGACCAAGAATGAGTCATATCGTTTGGCTAATGAGTCGTTCACTACTGTAATAACAACTCTACGCCCACTACATTCTTTTTTGGTAATATTGACTTTACTAAAAACTTGTACTTCGTCGCAATATACCGATAGCGAGCCGATACTCCCAATTTGTAAAATTTTGTAAGAACCTTGTTCAATATAATTTGTTGTTCTGATAGTATCGAGTACATAGCCAGTAAGCGGGCTGCCTGTTCGGTAGGCATAAATGTATTTAAAATTTGTACCTACCGTAGTTTTGAGACTCACCTGAAAGGGCGCACAGCCAAACTTTGGGCCAACAATCTGAAAACCACCAACAGCAGGCTTACCTAAGCCCGCTTTAACCCATTCGTCAGGGTTGCAAAAATCTTGTGCATTCGTAGAAACCGAAATCACTGAAAGAGAAATTAAAATCAATAAAAAACAACTTTTCATATTTTTACTCCTTAAATTCATCATTTATGAGCCATAAGCTGATTGAGGTGCGTATCTTTGTGCTACAAAAGTAACGTAATATTCACAAAACTATTATAAATATTCGATAGTCATTGGTCGATAGTCATTGGTCATTAGTCGTTAGTCTCTGGTCATTAGTCATTGGTCGTTGATAATTTGCTATTTGTATCCTTTTCACTAACGACTAACGACCATCGACCATCGACTGATTACTAATGATTAACAATAATAATACCAATTCGATAAAATTCGATAAAATAGAAGATGCCATAGCTGACATCAGAGACGGAAAAATCATTATTGTTGTAGATGACGAAGATAGAGAGAACGAAGGTGATTTTATTTGTGCCGCCGAGCTGACTACCCCCGAGATGGTCAATTTTATGGCTCGTGAAGGCCGTGGCCTTATGTGTGCGCCCTTGACGATTGAGCGTTGCCAAGAACTGGGTCTCAAAATGATGGTTGGCGACAATACTTCGACACACGAAACACCTTTTACAGTTTCTGTTGACTTATTGGGCTATGGCTGCACAACTGGGATTTCTGCCTCCGACCGTGCCAAAACTATTCTGGCCTTGGCAAATCCCGACACCAAACCCGAAGAGTTAGGACGACCTGGGCATATTTTTCCGCTTAGGGCTGTAACCGAAGGCGTTTTGAGACGAACAGGCCATACAGAAGCCGCCGTCGATTTTGCTCGATTGGCTGGTCTCAAACCAGTAGGTGTTTTGATTGAGATTTTGAGCGAAGACGGCACAATGGCTCGGTTGCCTGAGTTGCGCCAAATTGCTGATAAGTTTGATATGAAACTCGTTTCTATCAAAGACTTAATAGCTCACAGACTTCGTACTGAATCGTTGGTTCAAGCCGAAGTAGCCGTTAGTATGCCAACAGAATGGGGTGATTTTGATTTAATAGCCTATCGCCAGAAAAATACAGACGAACTCCATTTGGCACTAATTAAAGGTACTTGGCAAGCCGACGAGCCTGTCATGGTGCGGGTACATTCGTCTTGCGCCACGGGCGATATTTTTGGCTCGTGCCGCTGCGACTGTGGCCCCCAATTACACGCTGCCATGGCGATGGTCGAAAAAGAAGGTAAAGGCGTGATTTTGTACATGAATCAAGAAGGGCGGGGCATTGGCCTTGTCAATAAACTCAAAGCCTACAAATTGCAAGAAACAGGACTCGACACCGTCGAGGCTAATTTGGCTCTGGGCTTTAAGATGGACGAACGAGACTACGGCATAGGCGCACAGATTTTGAGAGATTTGAATATCAGTAAACTCAGGCTGATTTCTAATAATCCAAAAAAACGGGCAGGGCTAACGGGTTACGGTTTAGAAATAACCGAAACCATACCAGTAGAAATGACTGCCAACCCACATAACGAACAATATCTACGCACTAAACAAGCTAAAATGGGACATAGTTTTAGTCAGTTTAAATAACGATTCAAAGACAAGCAAATGTGCTAATTTGTCAGTTTGCCGATTAAATGTTAAATATCAATTCACATAAAACTGAATAATGGTATGCCACACGCCCAAAATTTCGTTTAGGTTGGTATAAACTTTACTGTCTATGTCAAAGCTATTGTTTTCAAATTTAATAAACTGCCACTCTACTCCATCAGTCGCACAGCCATATAGTACTGGAATATCTTTACCTTCGGCTTCATTGTAGCATTTTGCACCATACAACTGTGCCGCACATTGCGCTATTCCCCATTCCATATCTTCATTTGGGCGGCAATCCGTTTTAGATTCAACTAACGAAATAATCGGTGCGTCCATAAATGATTGTGGTGGGTGTAATGAAAACAAAAAATCACACTCGCCAGAGAGGTCATTCTCTGAGTTAATATTGATTGCTTCGCCAGAGAAAAATGTAATTTTATCTTTGTAAGATTTACTTACTTCTAATAATATTGGTGAAACAACTCGTTCAGCCTTTGTTTTTTCGTTCATTAGCGGAAAAAAATGAGCCATTTCGAGCGTTTCCAACAACCAGGCACTTGGCTCAACTTTGGTAATAGTATCAAAAAGAGAAACCCATCTTGTCGAAAGGTCAAATTTTTTGACTACCGTTTTGATTTTTTTAAAATTACTGTATCCCATAATTGGTATTGATTTACCCAACAAATTTACATATTGTTTTACCAAAATACAAATTCTATTCCCTGTCCTGTGTCCTCACAGGATATTGTCGCTTTCAGGTGTTTGAAGCTACAGACTAAGGAATGCGTAAATAATAAAATGTAAAAATGAGTAAATGTAAGAGCCTAATAGTCAGACTTTTATAAACAAAAATTAGACCAACTTATTATTTACACGTTACTAAGTAATGAGTAAATAATAAGTTGGTCATTTTTTAGCCCTGAAAGGGCATTATCATTAGCGTAGTGTGAAGCACTACGCCGTAAAAATGCTCCAACCATTCAAAGCCCTGAAAGGGCGTAATAGGCTATTATGTATTGACAATGTCGATAATGTCACCCTTTCAGGGCTTTTTGGCTATCTCAATTTTAAACGTAGTGCTTCACACTACGCTAATGATTTAGCCCTTTCAGGGCTGACAACACACCATGTTATTATTTACTCGTTACTAAGTAGTTTATACTCAAAATACTTACAATTGAAAAAAGGGCGATATACTTTCATATACCGCCCTTTTCTTAAAGACTAAAAACTATTTACTTCACATCAAAGTATAGTCTGCAATTTGCACTTGCTTCTGAAATATCAGTAGGGTCGCCACAGATACTATCTTCGTTGAATTTTTTGAATACCAAGCCGTCAGAAGTGGTCAGGACAAAAGTAACTACAAAATCTTCTGAACCGTTGAACCATTGGCCTGTTGGACGTTTGTTGGCAGGATTAGCAAATACCTTTACGGCATTTGTTTTGTCGTACTTAACAGTAGCATCTTTAAACAAATTAAAGGCTTCTGTACCCGAAATCGTAAACGAGTTCCACTGGCGGTTGCCTGCTGGTGCCGATATACTTTTGACTAATTTATTTCCCAGAGAAGATTGCTTGTCGTTGCCATCTGCATCTTGATAATATTCAATCATTTCTAAGTAAACATCGACTTTAGAAGCAGTCAGTTTATTGTCTAATGATACCCATCTTATTTTGAAAGGTACTGTTGCGGTGGCCGCATCTTGTGCTTTGAGCGGAAAGTTACGAGCGTAGTCTGTTATATATGGTTGGTTTCTTGTCTTTGCATTTGCTGCTGGTGCAACGCCATCAAATATCACAAAACCATGTAAAGCTGGCTCCCAACCTGGTAGCGGGTTTAAAGACTCGTCTCTGCAGCTCATCAGCATAGCGATGCAGCAAACAAATAGGGTTGATATTATTTTTTTCATATTTTTTGATTTTTCAAAGCCCCTACACCCCCGAAGGGGGCTTAATTGATACAATATTTTTTTGTTAGATTTGACTTTTGAGGGTATTCCCAAATTAACAATCAGTGTTTCCTAAATTAAAATTCCCACTTGGTTTTTACTTTATCCCAGAATATAGCATCACGGTCAAAGATAACACCCTCTACAAACGGTTTTGCATTAGGGTTTAAGTTTGCTTCTGCCGATGGATAAGGTAAACGGAGCGCATATTGGCGTTTTGGCTTCAGTATTGGATTTACCAATCCTGTTGAGAATGCTCTAAAAGCACCTGCTACTGGGTAGCCAGTACGGCGCATCAAGTTCCACATTTCGCCCGACTGCCCGAAGGTACAGAAATACACCTGCTTGGCTACTACGTTTAGCTTCGCGTTGTTAGACGGTGCTGCATCGTATAGTTTGAGCCATTCAGCTACATAAGTGTCTATGCTTGCAGCACTTGGTGCAGGTGCGGCGGCGTCCGCTGCTCTGGCTACTTTCACTACTGAGGCTATTTGCTCACGCATGGCGGCCTCAAACAATGCCTTGGCATTGCCCGCAGTACCAGTTCCGTCCAAGATAGCTTCTACTTGGTAGAATTTTACGTTCCAACTCATAATCAATGGAAATATACCATTACCACCTGCTATACCACCCGTTAGAGTTCTGGCAGCTATGGTTTTGTCTTGGTATTTACCACCAGCAGGGTATCCGCCTGGGTAGGTACGAATGGCTCCATCGGCAGGTACACCAGTTACATCGCCACGGTCACGGCCGAAGAAGCCAGCAATGTAGGCAATTTCAGATGCTGGTAGGTTGCCAGTGATACCAAATGCTTTTTTGTACTCGTTCAAGAATGTAGGACGAGTTACCAAATAAGTACCACCAAACGGGATTGTTCCACGTTGATCAGGGTTGGCTGGGTCGAGTACTGCACTTGTTTGTCTCCAGAAATAATAATTGAGGCGTGGGTCTTTGTTCAATATCATTTCGCCCATCAACTGGTGGTTCATGTAGCTGTAATCACCAGCGCCAGCCCAACCTGTAAACGCAAACCACGGGTGGCGGTTGTCTTGTGGGGCTACAACGGTAGAGTACTGATAAAAGAAATCATTGGCAGGGGCCGTAATATAACCACCATCTGCAAATGCTTTGGCCAAGTCGGCGTTGCCAGTTGCACGGCCTTTACGTGAGTTGAACAACAAACGTAGTTTCACAGTTTTGGCCAAGCGAGTCCAGTTGGCGGCACTGTTGCCACCAATAAAGTCGCCAATTACGGCAACTGGTTGTGGTTTGGCAAACTCTGCTACTGCCTCATCACACGATTTGATTAGAGTCTCGTAGATTTCTGAGTCTTTGTCAAATTTAGGTGTTTTGGTACCGCCTGCTGTGTTTCCTTTCCATGCCTCTGTAAATGGTGCATCTCCAAAAGAGTCCACAAAGTTACCCATTGTGTAAGCACGTAGCGTGAGGGCTATACCTCTATAACGAGGGTTTTTGCCATCGGCAGTTGCTTTTAATATCTCCTCAATATTCTGAGTACCATTGTAAAATGCATTCCAAGTGCCGTTGTATGTACTATTGGTCAGGTTATAGTCGTCGCTACCATTGGCTTGGCCTACAAATGCTGGGTCTGTAAAAGATGAATAGTTTACCGCCGTTTGCTCGGCTACTGGTAGCAATAGGGCAAGTGAGCCAGTTGTTGGGCGGTTTGGGTCGGTATTTATGTCCAATTCAGTGAGTTGGCATGAGCTAACGAGTGCTACACAACCAGCTACTAATATTGAATTAAGAGCGGAGTACCGCCCAATTGATTTATATATTAATTTCATTTGTTATTCGGTTTAAATATGGTTATTGGCTTGGGTCTTGGGTCGAGAGCAATCTAAATATGCTCACGACCCAAGACGTTAGACTAAAATGTAAGTGAGATATTTACACCAAAACGGCGAGTAGATGGTGCAGCACCCAAGTCAAAGCCCTGTACGTTAGAGTCAGCAAAACTTGACAATACTTCTGGGTCAAAGTTTAGACCAGTTAGCATATTTGGTGCATAGAACCATAAGTTACGACCAGACAATGAGATACGTGCGCTACCGAAGAACTTGGCATATTTGCTCAATATTTCTTTTGGTACTGAATAGCCAGCCGTGATTTCACGCAGACGAATTACTGTTACATCATACACGTTTACTTCATCGGCACCATAAGCACCAAAACCGTTAGAGAAGTGATAAGTAAAGGCCGAGAGTGGAATGGTGTTTTTGATAGGCTTGCCATCTTCGAGGATTGCTTGGTAAGTAGCAGGGTCGCCCAATACACCAGGAATCACACGCATGCCTTCACGATCTTCAGAGAACTTCAACTGGCCACGTAGCAACAACGATGCTGCTGTTACAGAGAACATCTTACCACCTTTGCGGTAATCCATCAAAGCCGATACTGTAAAGTTTTTGTAAGTAAAGGTGTTAGTCCAGCCCAAAGTATAGTCTGGTGCAGGATTGCCCAATAGCTGCGACTCTGGCAACTCAAATGGCAAGCCAGATTCTGAGTTGATGAGTAACTTACCATCTGTATCACGGGCATTGACTGAGCCAAATATCATACCATAAGGATTGCCGTTGCGGTGCATTGTTCCGATGTTAGAACTACCAAGACCACCTAAGAAGATTTCGCCGGCTGGGCCAGCATCAACTACTTCTGAGCGCAAGCGAGTGTATGCTGCAAACGATGTCCAAGTAAAACCACTTTTGGTTTTGATTGGCACGAGTGTTAAACCTAACTCTATACCACGGTTGTTGATTTGTCCAGCATTGCTTACTTCGCTTACAAAACCAGTTGATACTGGAATACGACGTGATACGATCAACTGAGTTGATTTACGATCGAAGTAAGCCAAATCTACACCAATACGGTTATTGAAAAACTGTAACTCTGTACCTACCTCAACCTCTGTTGTAAACTCTGGCTTTAGGTCAGCATTGTTTAGTCTTCCTGGTAGGTTTGCTACTGAGTAAGCTGTTCCATTTACGAAGTTTGTTCCTAAGTTGTAGGCAGTAGCTACGCTGTATGGGTCTGCATCTTTACCTACTGTTGCGTAGTTGGCACGTACTTTACCAAAGTTCAAGATAGTTTTTGGTAGCTTGAATGCTTCGCTAAATACAAATGCAGCAGTTACGGCTGGGTATATGTAGCTATTGTTGGCTGCTGGTAACGTTGATGAGCGGTCGTTACGCACACTACCTGTCAAAAACAAATAATTGTTGTATGACAACGTTAATTCTCCAAAGATACCATACAAGCGGCGGCGCTCTAAGTATTCAAAAGCCTGCTGAGTCAGTGTGCTTCCGATTACTTGTACGTTGCGGTCGATTATTGGGCTACCTGATGCACTCAATAAGCTCAATGAACGCTCATTGGCATTGATACCTGCCAATAACTTAGCACCTATTTTTTCGCTAAAATCGTGTGAGAAAGTAGCTAAGAATGTAAAATCTAATTCTGTTCTGGTAAGATCAGCACGACCTAATGAGCCGAGTGGTACGGCTGCTCCACCTGGTCTGATGTTGTTGCGTTGCGTATCTGTGTAAGTATTTACACCACCTTTGGCTACTAAGTTTAACCATGGTGCTACGTCATAGCTCAACGACATATTACCAAATACACGGTTTACGTTTGATTTGTAGAGGTTGTACTTGGCTGTCCAGAGGGGGTTGTCCAAGGCACGATAAAACACGTTAGAGCCATCGACTGGGTTCTCAAACGGATAGCCGTTGAGGTTATAGTTACGTGGCAAATAAAACAAACGTGAGTAGATAGAGCCTGTTGAACCTGAGCCATAGTCAGCAAAATATGATGCACCTGACTGTGGGCTTTGCTGGCTTGTATTCACATAGTTTACGTTACCGGCCAATATCAGGCCGTTGGCCAAGGTAGCATTACCACCAAAGTTCAAGGCTGTACGCTGTGTAAACGAGTTAGGAATGATTCCTTCGTTGCGAGTACGAGATACACCTGCATTGATAGAGGCTTTTTCGCCACCTGCCGATATATTGATACCATTTTCTACTACACGACCTTCTCTAAAGAAACCGCCGATTATGTCGTAAGGTTGTAGAGGTACTGCAATAGCTTTGCCGTTTTCTAACAATTCTGGGAACACGGCAGGGTAGCGTGGCGCACCAAAGCCCGATGTTATCAATGGGTGAGGGATTGTACCATCTGCGTAGCCAGTTGAGCCAAATAACGCTTTTGTGTAGCGATCAAAGCCCAAGGCACCGTTGATTCTGTCCACCTCAGCCGGGAAAGCTGGGCCCCAGTTACCAATAAAACTCGCAGAGTAGTTCTGGTTAGAACCTTGCGTATATGAGTTTTGGTAGTCTGGTACAGTAGAAATTTTCTCTGTCGAGTACGAGGCATTGTAAGTTACTTCCAAACCTTTGCGAGCAGACTTACTACCCGATTTGGTTGTGATAACGATAACACCATTGGCCGCACGTGAACCATACAAAGCAGAAGCCGCCGCACCTTTCAGTACGTTCATAGACTCAATATTGTTGGGGTCAATGTCATAAGCACGGTTTGATGATACAGAGTTTGAGTTAAAACCCCCACTATTTGAGTTTGTAGAGTTGTCAAACGGAATACCATCTACTACAAATAGTGGCTGGTTGTTACCGTCAAACGAGTTATTACCACGAATCGTGATACGAGTACCTTGTCCTGGCGCACCACCACCAGCGATGATGTTTACACCTGGTACTTTGGCAGTTAATGCACGCAATGGGTCAGGCTCTGAACGCTGGGCGAGTTGGTCACCTTTTACTGTAGATACAGCATAAGCCAATGCTTTTCTGTCGCGTTGAATACCAATAGCCGTTACTACTACTTCGTTGAGTAGTTTAGAGTCGGCAGCTAATTTTACATCAACAGCAGTACGGTTTCCAATAGATACTTCTTGCGAAGTTGTTCCAACAAAGCTAAATACAAGCGTAGCAGAGCTTGGTGCTTCGATGGCATAGTTTCCGTTTGCATCAGTGTTGGTACCTTTTGCAGTACCTTTTACAACCACCGACACGCCTGGGAGTGCGCTTCCGTCCTCAGCAGAGAGAACTTTTCCTGTTACTTTACGGTCTTGCGCTGTCAATGACAAGCAAGCCACAGTTACCAGAAGGAAGGTCTGGAGTAGCAATTTCCTCATAAGAATTGATTTGTTTAGATTAAGAAAAATAAAATATTAGTACAAAGTTAATAATACTGGCACGTAAATACAAACAAACTGATTAACAAATTTTAACAAAAATTTAATATTTATAAAAAAAAAGACGTTAGACGTTAGATACTGAACACTTGATGTCAGATGTTGGACGCTTTACTCGATTACTAAATCCCAATATCCAGTGTCCAAAATCTAATATAATCTCATCAACTAAGTCTGTCTTTAAAAGTATCGTAGCCATACTTTCGGACGAGCTTGAAAGTGCCATCGTTTTGAATAATTCCGATTGAAGGCAGATTAACACCATTAAAAGTAGTAGTTTTGACCATTGTGTAGTGTATCATATCTTCAAAGACGAGAGAATCGCCTATTTTCAGTGGCTCGTCAAATGAATAGTCGCCCATGAAGTCGCCAGCGAGGCAGGTCATACCGCCAAGCCGATAAGTAGGTTTATCCGAGACTGGCTCGTGGTGTGCGCCTATTATTTTGGGTTTGTAGGGCATCTCGAGGGTATCGGGTAGGTGTGCGGCAAAAGACATATCAAGCACAGCTACCGTTATTCCTTGACTGTCCATGATGTCCAACACGGTCGAAGTCAAGTAACCTGTACGCCAAGCAATAGCCGAGCCAGGCTCGAGTATTACTTTTATGTTGTATTTTGTTTGAATGTTTTTGACCAATCCAATTAGTTTTTCAATGTCATAGCCTTCCCGAGTCATCAAGTGGCCGCCACCCATATTGAGCCACGAGACTTGGTGAAGCAGGTCGCCAAAACGACTTTCGACAGCTTCGAGCGTGCGCTCAAGCGTGTCTGACCCGTTTTCGCAAAGTGTATGAAAATGCAACCCTTCAATGCCTTCGGGTAGTGTGTCGCCGAGTTTATCTCTGGTGATACCCAGCCGTGAGCCTGCCACACAAGGGTTATACATATCGGTTTCGACTTCTGAATATTGCGGATTGATACGAATACCACACGATGCACCTTGAACTCGGTCTTTGAATTTGTGCCATTGCGACAGTGTATTGAAAGTAATATGACTACTACGGCTCACGATTTCGTTAAACTCAGCGTCTAAATAAGCTGGCGAGTAAGTGTGTGCCTGACAACCCAAATAATCGTTGATGAGCTTGACTTCGTTGAGTGAGCTGGCCGTGGCACCCCCCAAATATTCTTGAACAATCGAAAAAGCACTAAACATCGAAAAACCTTTGAGAGCCAATATTATCTCGCAGTTTGCCTCGTCCATTACGTTTTTTATCAATGTTAAATTTTGGCGAAGCAGTTGCTCGTCCAAAACGTAGCAGGGCGAGGGAAGTGTTTTGAAGTCTGTAGTCATAGGTCAGATAAGTAGTGAATAGTGAAAAACGGATAACGGAAAATGTTATTTAACTTTATGCAAGTACTTAGTTGTTGTTAAAATTATGCCGCAAAAGTACGATAGAAACCTTTTTGTATTGGTAAATGTTCAAAAGTATAATTTTTGGCATTAAATTTGGGACAGATTTTTTAAAACAATTATTAAGATGAAAAAAACACTAATTGCGGTACTCTTTGCATCGCTAACTATTGGTTTGATGGCTACTACACGCACGGCACCACCCAAAAACCCACCAGCTACCAAAATCCAATGGCTTACCATTGGCGAGGCATATAAATTGAGTCAAAAGCAGCCTCGCAAATTTGTGATTGATGTTTACACTGATTGGTGTGGTTGGTGTAAGGTCATGGACAAAAAAACGTTTACCAATGCCCAGGTGATTGAGTATGTAGGCAAAAAGTACTACGCCGTTAAGTACAATCCTGAAACCGAAGGCGATGTAATGTTGGGTAGAACGTCGTTCAGAAGTTTATTGCAAGGTATTAACGGTTATCCTACCACAGTGGTTTTAGACGAAAAATATGGTATGATTCAGCCAATATCTGGTTACTTGGAGGCACGTGTATTTCATCAGATGGTTACTTTTTTTGGAGACGATAACCACAAGAAAGAAGATTTTGAAAAATTTAAAGTAGGTACTTATACAACTAAGTACAACGTTACCAAGTAGAGTTGCTGGGTTATTGAGTTGTAGAGTGTATATCAAAAAAGGCATTTCTCTAATTGGAGAAATGCCTTTTTTAGTTACTTGCTCACGCAGTCGCTCGGTTCTAACGAGTGATAACTACTGGGCGGCCTCTGGCCGAATTTTTGCAATACTTTGACTATGGTGGTAAGATGTCATCGGCCAGAGGCCGTTAAATAGTTGGCACTCGTTAGAACCGAGCGACTACATAAAGTCTGATTATTACATTCTTACATTTACGCATTACTTGATTTTATAAAAGCTATAACTTATTGTCGGCTTTTAGATAAGATTTGTTGCCACTTGAATTGATATAATATTGACCGCCGCGTGGTCCCTGAAATATAGTACGGCCTTTGTCATCTTTACCGATTGACTTGTCGGTACCAGCCACTTTGCCACGGGTTTTTACGTCTGCCTCAGTACCATCGTCGTCTTTTGATGATTTACGGCTTACTTTTTTGTCAGCTTTTTCTACTGGTATTGGCTTGTCGTTTGTGCGGTCGGCGGTGCTGCCTTTGTCGGCTTTGTCTTTTTTAGATTTTTTGTCAGCTTTGTCGCCGTTGTCATCGCCTTTGTCGGCTTTGTCTTTTTTAGATTTTTTGTCAGCCTTGTCGCCGTTATCATCGCTTTTGTCGGCTTTGTCTTTTTTAGATTTTTTATCGGCTTTGTCGCTGTCGTCAGCTTTATCTTTTTTAGACTTTTTTTCTTTCTCAGGTTTGTCTTCCTTTTCTTTTTTCTCTTTCTTTGGTTTGTCGCTGTCGTCTTTTTTGTCAGCTTTCTCCTTTTTGGCTTTCTTTTCTTTTTTTGGTTTACTATCGTCCTGAGCTACCGACTCTAACACAACTCCAAAACTAAGGAGTGCAATGAGCATTACAAGTACTTTTTTCATTGTTTTATTGGTTTTAAGTTAATTATGAATTTGGTTTTCGCCATTCAGACGAACAACGATACGGAAAGTTACAGTATATTATTGAAAAATCACAAAAAAGGAAGACTTCACTCTAAGTGAAGACTTCCTCATAAATCGCAAAATGTTTATTTGGCATAAGCCACCGACCGCATTTCTCTAATTACAGTTACTTTGATTTGGCCAGGATACTGCATTTCTTTTTCTATTTTTTGTGAAATATCAAACGACAATTTACTTGCTTGTTCGTCCTTGATGTGGTCAGAATCTACAATGACCCGTATTTCACGACCTGCCTGAATGGCGTAGCATTTTTCTACCCCCGAAAAATTCAGAGCCAATGCCTCTAAATCTTTGAGACGCTTGATATACGACTCCATCATTTCACGGCGTGCGCCTGGGCGAGAACCTGAAATAGCATCACAGACCTGAATGATAGGCGATATGATGGTCGTCATTTCGATTTCGTCGTGGTGTGCGCCAATGGCATTACAAATATCTGGGTGTTCTTTGTATTTTTTGGCCAATTCCATACCCAGCAATGCGTGTGGCAGTTCCGATTCCTCGGGCCACACCTTGCCAATGTCGTGGAGCAATCCTGCACGTTTGGCGAGTTTGGTATTGAGACCCATTTCGGCGGCCATGTTTGAGCATAGTCTGGCTACTTCTCGTGAGTGTTGCAATAAATTTTGACCATACGACGACCGAAAACGCATACGGCCTACCATCTTGACGAGTTCGGGGTGTAAGCCATTTACTCCCAACTCTATAACTGTACGCTCGCCAATTTCGATTATTTCGTCTTCGATATTTTTCTTGGTTTTGGCCACTACTTCTTCGATTCGTGCAGGGTGAATGCGCCCATCTTGTACCAAACGGTGTAGCGATAAACGAGCGATTTCACGGCGAACTGGGTCAAAACCTGAGATTACGATGGCTTCTGGGGTGTCGTCCACAATGATTTCGCAACCTGTGGCACTTTCTAATGCTCTGATGTTACGCCCTTCACGACCAATGACTTTGCCTTTAACGTCGTCTGATTCGATATTAAAAACCGATACACAGTTTTCGATGGCGTGTTCGGCGGCGGTGCGCTGAATTGTCTCAATTACTATTTTCTTAGCATCTTTGGTAGCTGTTAGTTTGGCTTCGTCAATGATGTTTTTGATGTGTGTCGAAGCCTGTGCGTGGGCATCAGCTTTGAGAGCGTCCATCATTTGCTCACGGGCTTGTTCGGCTGTGAGGTTGGCGATTTTTTCTAATTTATCGACCTGTTCTTTCCGTAGTTTTTCAACCTCTTCGGCTCGTTGGTCAAGGTCTTGTTTGCGCTTTTCAAATTCTTCTTTGCGACGGGTTGCGGCATCGGTTTGTTGAGTTAGGGTATTTTTTTGGTTTTCTAACTCTGTTTCACGGCGTTTATTTTGTTCAATCGTCTGATTGATTTGTTGCTCACGCTGCTTGACTCTCTGCTCGTTTTGGGCAATAGCTTGTTTCTTTTGATTACTGTCTTCTTCAAATTCTGTTTTGAGTTTCAAAAAATTCTCACGAGCTTCGATAATGCGGTCTTTCTTGATGTTCTCGCCTTCTTTTTTGGCGTTTCTTACTACTTCGGCGGCACGCTCTTGGGCTTCGGCCTCTATTTTTTTGGAGTTGTCTTTGTTAAAAAACTTTGCAGCAAATAGTCCAGTCCCTCCCGATACGAGAGCAACTACTAATGTTAATAAAATGTCTGACATTTGTATATCTGTGATTTTAGAGTGAAACAATAACCCTAATAGACACCAGAATGAGTAAAAACTGAAAGGAGAGAAAAAGAGCGATTTGTACTTATTTTGCCAATTCTGAGGGATTCATTATTTCACGAATATGCTCAATGTTTTTGAATACAACCCTCTGAAATTCAGCTATTTGGTCATCGCCTTTTAAGCGGGCTACTAAACTATCAAACGCAACCATCATCAACGCATCAGTCATATCATGGCCTTGACTGCGGTATTCTGTAATCTTGGCGTTAATCATGTCTGCTGCCAAGCGCACGTTGGGTATTTCCTCGGGTGATGAAACTGTTGTACTTTGACTCCTATCGGCAATTTTAAAAGTAATAATTCGCTTTTCTTTATCTTCTTTCATGTGTTATTATATCGTTTTTAGAAGTAGAATCGTCTCTTCAATGTATCGAATATAACCATCTAATTTTTTCTTTAATTCGTCTGGATTGTCTATATTTTCTGGGTTTTTTACAATATTAGGAAATTCTTTGTAATTTTTTAGAGTTTTGTTGAGTGTTTTTTCATTTTTTTCAAATTCTTTTAGTTTTTGCTTCAAATCTCGCAGCTCTTCTTGTTGTTTTTTGATATGTTCGGCTTGTATCGATTTCTTTTCAGATAGAGTTTTAATTTCTG
>JAYVJH010000732.1:0-12123 GCA_043769455.1 Runella sp.
TTGACCTCAGCCGATTTTTTGATAATGGCATCGTTGTCTTTCAGTCGTTTGGACACCTCTATGAATGGCCCTGAAATAATTTCATCGCCTGCTTTGAGGCCAGAAATAATCTCAATATTTTCAAAATCGCTGATACCTGTTTTTACTTCACGTATTTTGGCTTTGCCTTTGTTGTTTACAAATACTATTTCTTTGATTTTTTCTGCTTTTTTGCCTTTTTCAACTGGCTTGACTTCTTGTGGTGGTGCATCGTCTTCTGATACTACATCTGTATTTTTGCCACGGGTCGTAACTGCCGAAATTGGAACGGTCAATATGCCATTTTTGCGGTCGGTAATTACCTCAACGGCTGCTGTCATACCTGGTTTGAAAGGGTACGACCGTTTGGTACGATTGCTCGATAAGTCTTTATAAGATGAGTTTAAAATCTTGATTTTTACCTCAAACTCTGTTACGGCATCAGACGATACAGCCGAAGCCGCCCCCATACCATTGGCAGTGTTGGCAATTTCGGTAACAAGCCCTTTAAATTTACGGTCGCCGTAAGAGTCCACCTCAATATCGGCAGTGTCGCCTACGTTTACACGCACTATATCGTTTTCGTTTACATCAACTCGTACTTCCATGTTATTGAGGTTAGCAATTCGCATAATTTCCGTTCCGGCCATCTGCGACGTACCTACCACACGGTCGCCAGCTTCTACGTTTAGTTTTGATATTGAGCCACTCTGCGGGGCATAAATAGTAGTTTTTCTAAGGTTTTCGGCGGCATCTTTGAGTGCTGCTTGCGAACTTTGGACATTAAATTTGGCGGCTTCGATAGTTGCTTTGGCGGCTTCAGCGTTTTGGGTGGCTACTTTAAAATCGGCCTCGCTACGCTCCATGTCTGCATCTGAAACTACTTTATCTGCAAACAGTTTTTTGTTGCGTTCGTAGTCGGTCTTTGCTCGTACCAACTGTGCTTGTACTTGTGCTAACGATGCTTTTGAGCGTTCTACATCGGCTTTGCTCGAATTGACGGCAGCTTGCGCCCGTGCAAAAAACGCTTCGTAGTTATCGGGGCGGATTCTGACCAAAAGCTGACCTTTGACCACAGAATCCCCTTCGGCTACATACAATCCTATGATTTCGCCCGATACGTCAGGGCTTATTTTGACTTCAATCTCGGGTTGTACTCGTCCCGATGCGCTCACACGCTCGATGATGTCTGTTTTTTTGACTTTGGCAAACTCTACCTCAGTAGGTTTGACCTGACCTATAAGCCCTTTGGTTTTTGCATAAAAAAGGCCAGCGGCCATAAGCAGAACTACTCCGCCGAGTATCCACCATATACGATTAGAAGTAGTACGTTTTGCCATAGTTATATTAGTTTTGGGTTGTTGAGTTGCTGAGTTTTGATACAAAAAAATAATTACATCAAAATCAAAAACTACTCTACCGAAAGGGGTTTGTTTTGATAAAAGTCTAAGATTTTGGTACGAAATACATAGTCATATTTGGCCTGAATGAGATTACCTCTTGCACGGTCGAGGTTGGTCTTGGCGATGTTATAGTCGAGCGAGTTTATAGCACCTGCGTTGAACCTCGACTCGGCGGCCTTAAAAGCTAAATCTAATGACTGAACTTGATTGGACGTAGCCTGAAACCGCTTGGCGGCATTGAGCATGGTATAATATGCCTGTTCGACATTTTGGCGAATTTGATTCTGGATAATTTGGGATTGATATTCTAAGTTTTTTTGCTGGATTTGTGCGCTCGCAATTCTATATTTGGCCGCATAGCCATTGAAAATAGGCATTCTGAGGCCAATACCTAAGTTGGCATTGCGGTTAAAATCTAACTGATTGAGATAGCCAAAACGTTGAAGTGAGCCGCTCGGCACACCTACTTTTTCGATAATAGGTATTTGCGAACCGCCAAACTGCACATAACGAGTTTGAGAGGGTACATCAATCGTTCTTAATGCGCCACCATCGCCCACAAATCGTTCGGTTGGTGCCGCGCTTGAATAAGACGAACTCAACCCGCCACTCAATGATATCGTCGGCATCTTTGTACCTTTTACTATTTCTACGCCAGTCTTGGCACTCTCAATACGGAGTTTGGCCGCTTCCATATCAGGTAAATATTTAAGAGCGGCATTATAAACTTGTTCGATTGTGGCGTCGTAAGGGTTGAGCGAAGGGTCTGGTAGCTGGATTCTGACAATGTCTACGGCTTCGTTGGCGGGCAGGTTCATCAACTGTTTTAGTGCTAATTTAGACAGTTCGACGGTGTTTTGGGCGTTCACTACTGCCAACTCTTCATTGGCCAACTGTGCCTGAATGTCAAACAACATAGTCTGTGCCAGCGACCCTGCTTTGACGAGTTTTGTGGTGCGGTCCAACTGTAAAAGTGTTGCACTTACTTGGCGGCGAGTATTGTCTAATTGCTCTTCGTTGTTCAGTACAGTCAGGTAAGCATTGGCAACATTGACCGAAAGCGTGTTTTTGATTCCGTCTAAATCTTTTTGAGAAGCCAGTACGTTTTGTTGGTTTTGCTTAATGGTGTTTTTTTGTTGAAAACCACTAAATAACACAACACCAGTATTGATACCAAACTGACTAAAATTGACAGATTGCTCCACAAACTGATTAGTAAAAGGGTCGATATTTCGACCAGACTGAATACCCTGCGAACCGCTGAAATTGAGGTTTGGGTATTTTTGATAGTTCGACTGGTTGAGTACGTTTTGGCTTACTTGAACCTGCAACTGCCCTTGTTTGAGTTGTAAATTATTGTCTAAGGCCGTTGTGATGCACTGTTGAAGGCTGTATTTTTGCTGTGCTTGGGCATTATAACAAATTGCGAAGCCCAAAAAAAAGTACCATTTTCTCATAGCTGATTGTTTTTTGTTCAATTTTACGACTGATTTACAGAAAATAACATCAAAAATTGATAAGCGGTTGATATAGATTATTAGCTGGTGTTTTTGGTATATTTGTATCGGCTTTGTTGCCATTAGTATTTGTCTCGTATTATTCCCAATATCCGTTCTACTTCTTTTCTTATCTCTGAAGTGGGCTTGGTAAAATTATTATTCATAAAACTAAACGCCAAAATTTTGCCTGATTTAGCTCTTAGATAACCACTGATGTTGTAAGTATTTGAAAAACTACCAGATTTGGCAAAAATAAACGGCGTAGTGTTTTTGAAACTACTTTTGATAGTACCTGATTTTCCGCCCGTTGGCAAGAGGTCAAATAAACGTTGTTGGGGTATTTTTGTATATATTTTTTCTAATAATTTAGCAGTAGCACGAGGCGTAACGAGATTGTAGCGAGACAGTCCAGAGCCGTCCACCCAGATTGGCTCATCTGGTAGGTCGTTCATGAGTTTGGTCTTGATAGAATCAATGGTCGGTTTGGTAGTCATTAAGGTATTAAGTGAGTCAAACTGCGAAGCGCACAAAACCAATACCTGCTCGGCCAGCATATTGTCAGACTGTTGTAACATTTGCTTGTAAATTACATCAACGGGCAAGCTATACAGTGTTTTGATTTCAGAGCGTTTGTATTTTTTATAATCAATTACTTCAATGTTTTTATTGAGCGTATCGGCCAATAATTGCAACACGAGCGAGTCGCTGGTTATAAATGGCACATCGGTTGTTTCTTTTTTTTGAGTTGGGTCAATAAATACCTCAAACTTATTTTGGTGTTCGTCTCTAATGATTTTGACTTCTGTTTTGTCATCGTCAGGTCTATCAGTATAAGTAATATCATCAATTACATCGGGCAAATAATCTAATTTCATTCCCTTTGTCTCAAACCGAACTATGTTGCCATAAATCGGTAGTTGTGTTACTTCGGCTTGGTAGTAGTCGTTATAGTCGTCCCACGACCAGCCCAAGCCGTATCGTTTTTGGGTAGTACCTGCTGCCCAAAATAATTTACCTTTCCAGTTTTTCAAAAAATCGAATACTTTACTTGTTGGCAAGTCGGGGTGTAGGAGGGTAGGGTCGCCAGTTCCCCAAAAAATCAATGAATCGCCCAGTTCCACGTATTTAAGAGCGGGTATTGAGTCGCCAAGTATCGAGATACCCGCATAAAAAGTATAGAGTTTGGTGTTGGAGGCAGGTATAAAATAACGGTCGGCGTTGTAGGTGGCCAGTGTAGTTTGTTTTTCTAAATCATAAAGTGAAAACCCCGTGTGGCTTTGCCTAAAAACAGGCGACTGTGCAATGAGAGCCGTTACCAAAGTATCTGATGCTGAAATGGTACTAATGGCTATTTGCGAAGTTGCACAGCTTGAAATCATCAGGCTGAGTGCTATTGAGTAGAGGCTTATTTTGGGTACTATTATTTTCATTTATTCAAGGCAATTAGACTAAGCAATATAATAATTTCAAAAAATCAAATGAATTGCCGACTATTGAGTAGAGGCTTATTTTGGGTACTATTTTTTTCATTTATTTAAAGTAATTACACATTCAACCAATAAGTTAATTTTAAAACAATAGCACGGTTTTTGGATTGGAAAGGTGTGAAAAAACGACTGTCGGCAGTACTAAAATCTTGGGTAAAATAATTGTCGGTATAGACCACAAACAGGTCGCTCACAGGCTTGAACCGCCACTGAAAACGAGCATTGACGTTCATGTTATTTGTCTGGTTGTTGTACTGTACAAAAGTTGTCAAGAAAACGGCTCTCGAAAAAGTAATATCGGCCCGAGGGCTTATGAGCCATAAATCAGAATCGTTAAAGCCCTGTGGTAGCCTAATTTGGTTATAATTGACAGATAAAGAAAACAAAGCAAAAGGCTGATAACGATAATTGATAACAGGGTTCAAGCTCAAAATTCGACCATTAAAATAATTGCCAAATCGTAACTGAGTAACCGTCCATAGTCGCCGCCTTTGATTTGACTGAAAGCTCATTCGGTTGCTAAAATACAGATAATCTGTACCTGCTTTCAGTACTTTTTTTGTATCGCCAAGGCCAGATGGGTCAAAGTCTCCAAACAAATAGGTATAGTCCCAGCGGAGTAGCGAAGCAGAAAAAACAGCACCATTCTGAAAACTAATACCACCAAAAAGCCCTGCGTCCCAGTCCAAAAAACGATTATTGGGCGTACCACCAGCAATTTTCCAGTTTATTTGCTGGTTGTCTTTTCGAGACCAAACCATGTCCCAGTCGGGGTTTATAAAAAACGAATTGATGAGCGAACTTTTAGGAAAAAAATTGAACTGCACATTGCCAGACATACGAGAATAACCATTGCGAGGCACAAAGCCCACCTCTGGATTGTAGCTACCGCCAATGTTTTCGAGTTGTAGCTCTGCCCCCAATTTGGACGTGCCGTATTGTAAACTTAAACCCTGTGCAAATTGTCCATCGACCGTTTTGGGTGTAAACATCTGGTGGTGAAAGGCTTTACCAGCCCAAAATCCATTTTTTGAACCCAAATTATAGTCCAGCCCCACCACACGGTTGTAGTTATTGGCACCAGACACCTGCTGATTGACAACAATAGCACTTATGTTTGAACGAGTAAAAAGCCTGCGCTGTATGGTAGCCACGGTGTAGTTACTGCCTTTTACTCCAATATTGTCATCGCTGCCTGTTTGCATATTGAGTAAGCCAATACGCCAGTTGTTATCTAACTTTCCGCTTAGTCTGGCACCATAATATATTGTATTTTTGATGTTGAGGCCAGTTTGTGGATTCTTGACAAGGCCGATGCGTCTCGAAAAAAATGGATTGACTCTCGCAAAACCAAAACTGCTAAACAGGTCAGCATTTTCTAAAAAAAACTGTCGGCGTTCGGGAAAAAATAATTCAAAGCGAGTCAAGTTAGTAACTTGCTGATCTACTTCTACTTGGGCAAAGTCGGGGTTTATGGTCAAGTCCAGATTGAGCGATGGCGTAACGGCTATTTTGGCATCGATACCTATGTTTTTATCGACTGCAACAGGCTTATTGTTGAGGTAGTCTTGTGAGACACCGCCCAGCAGATAGGGTATCAGAGCTACGTTGGCACCAGGGCGGGGTGGGGGAGTGTCCCAAACGAGTGTACCCGAAAAAGCGATATTGTTGCCTGGAAATCCACGTGGTATCTGCGCCCAACACGAGCGTTCGTTCAAAAAAAGATTGTTCCTAAAAAAATTTACATTCCACTCATTTATGCCTTCGGTAACTTTGTAGCGAATCGTTTTGAAAGGTATTGCAATTTCTACTATCCATTTATCATCGTAGTTTTTGACCTCAACTTGCCATTTGTTATCCCAGTCGTTGGAAATAGTATTGCCATTTGAAATCAAGGCATCTCGCTGTACCCCATACGGACTGACTGCAAAATGAAACGCATTTTGTTTGTCTTTGAAAGTATCGAAGTTTACAAAAATCAAATCTGTACCACCACCCTGTGGAAAATCTCGTTTTAGCGACTGCACGACATATTTTCGGGGGCCATCGACTACATAAGCCAAGTAAATATTTTGGTCGTCGAACGTCAGTCGAGTTTGGGTTTGTTGTACTGCCTCCGAAGTGTCGGCTGGAAACTGTTGGCCAAACGGACTCGTTGGCTCGGCTTTTTGCCAGTCTGGTTCGTTCAAAAGCCCATCGAGTACAATCTTACCTTGTGCTTTTTTGATATGGATTCTGTATTTTAATTCGTTGGGCGTTTGAGCAAAAATAGGTGTATAGCCTACCATTACCACAAGCAATAGCCCTTTCAAAGTTCTCACAAGGTGTGTAGTTTTAGTATTTTTATATTTCAATTTTTTAGTTTTAATGATTTTATTATCAGTTAGATGTAAATTTTATTGAGTTTTGGAAAGTATAAAATTGCCGATGTCTTCGCCCCAAATTTTGTAAGTCAGTGCCGAAGGGTGTACGCCATCACTAAAATAGTCAAACATATTTGGGTTTTTGTTAGTTTGTTCCTCAAAACTAATGGGTTCGCTCATGTAATGTACATTTTTGAAAACAGTTGGAATAGTGCCAATAATACTACCGTGCAGCGATACCAAATTGCCCAAAATAAATTGCATTAACCACGGAAAAGCAGGAAAATAGGCTATTGGAGGCATATTAACAACGATCATTTTGGCTTTTGGCTGTAGCTTTTGTATGTTATTGATGACCGAAAAGATATTTTTTTTGAACGTCAGTGGGCTATTGAGTTTAAAAGTATCATTGCCGCCCAGTCCAATGACGATAATGTCAAATGCTTGAAGGGGTATTTTTGGAATAAGTTTTGAATTTACTTTTTCGGCAGTGTAGCCATTTCGAGCCAGCACTTGCCAGCACACAGTGCTGCCGTTTGTGTCGTTGATTGTCTTTGCAATTTGCCCAGTGATGGCGTTTGTGTGGTCTGTAACACCTACGCCAGCCATGCTACTTTCGCCCAAAGTCAAAAGATTTATTACTGTATTATTTCCTGCAATTTTACCAACAATGTTGCCACTCGCTTCTGGAAGCTGAGGTACGTTGTTGCGTACATTTTTGCCCATTATATAAAGCACTGGCAGCAAGGGTATTGTTACGATACTACCCAAAAAGTACAATAGTTGTTGAATCATATTTTGAAAATAAATAGCTTTACATTAAAAGTAATCAAATACTTAACTTAGTTCGCCCAGAGGGCTATCGATAGTTTTTGCTCGACAGAGCCGAGCGATTGCTCAATGTTTTTTACTATTCATTGCTTTTTACTAACCAATCTTGTCTTTGTATTTCATATTCATAGTTGGCGGCTATGTTTGTGATGGGGTCAATGTCAAATTCACCAGTCTTGACTGCACCCAACTTGACAGTAGCTCGCTGCGAACGAAAATTGGAAGAACCGATATGAAATACAACCGTTTTGACAAAATCAAAGGCATGGTTTAGCAACATTGTTTTGATAGCTTTGTTGTACTGGCCGCCCCAGTATTGTCGAGCCATAAAACTGTAGCCGATAGCTATTTTTGATAACTTGGGGTCATAGTCATAATAACGAGTGCTGCCAATAAGTTCATTAGTATTTTTATCCAAAATCAAAAAGGCCGACTTTGAGGCTATTGCACTATCAAAATATACTTGAAAGACTTCTTGTTTATATCGGTCGTGGTTGGGGTGTAGTTCCCAGATGAGTGGGTCTGCCGCTACTGCATAAAGCTGCTCAAAGTCAATTTTGGTTAGTGGTACGATTTTGACAAGCTCGTCTTGTAATATTTTGGGTTGGAGGTCAGGTATATTAGTGAGCATTTGCGATTTGTATATTTGTTTTTTTGATAAAGAGTGTCGCCACCAAAGACACTACACAAAGGGCAATCATTAACTGAAAACTACTCACATAACTGCCCGATGTTTTTCGTAAAATACCTAAACCTAATGCTCCCGCACTACCAGCGAGGGTGTCCACCATTGTAACAACGCCCAAAATACGCCCATAGTGTTGGCCTTGGTACAACTCCGCAACCAATAGCTGAATCATGGTGAAAGCACCACTGAAACCTATACCAAAACAAATGGCATAAGCACTGAGCAACGACTGGTCGGTGGTGGTGAGATATAGCAAGATAGCACCAGCCAATAGATTGACGATGGCCAAGAGCATGATGATTTTTTTGCTGAAATAATCGCTTAAAAAACCAAAAAATAATTTGCCAAACATAGCCCAAGCAAAAAATAGACCTATGATTTTGCCCGACTGACCAGAATCTAATTGTAAGTCTTTGAGGTAAAGCGCATTGTTGTTGATGATGCCATTGATACAAAACCACAAAACAGAAGTACCAATCAGCAAAAGGTAAAAAGTAGGCGTGCTGGCGGCTTCTTTGAGAGTTACGTCATTGTTTGGTAAGGTTACTTGCGATTTGGTAGTTGGAGTTTGTTTCTTGTTGCGAATAAACAATAGAGGTATTAAAATAAACGCAGCAGCAATAAAACTAAGCTGATAGGCGGCTCCATGCCAACCGATGGTTTTTATCCATTTGCCAGCCAATGGCGGAAATATAGCTCCTCCCAAACTCGAGCCAAGCAGCAAAATACCAACGGCTTTGCCACGATGCTGCCCAAACCAGTTTGTTACCAAATACATACTCGAAATAATGCCGCATAGTGCCAAGCACAACGAATAACCGACATAAAAAATCAAAAATTGTGGGTAGCTACTGATGGCCGAAAAGAAAAATATATCTAACACAAGCCCAACTGCACCAATCGTGATGAGTATTCGGGCATTGAAGCGGTCTAACAAATAACCCATAAACGGCGATAGTAAGGCTATAAGCAAAAACAACAAAGCGGGTCCACGCTGGATTTGCGCTTGGTCGAGGCCAAATTCTTTCATTATGTCTGGAAAAAAAAGCGGGGCCGTATTGAGTGCAATACCGTTGCTGGCAGTGTATATGAGCAATAAGCCAACAAGGACAACCCAGCCGTAAGAAAAGTGTTTCATTGATTATTATTTTACTTTTTAGAGATTTAAGTACTTATTCAAAACTAATGCGGTGTTTTAATTTTGATAACTTACTGATTAACAGCATTGTATTTAACTCATGACACCGTACTATATATTCACGACTATTTAGAATACACGAACAAAATATAAGCTATGTCGTAATAGTTCTCACAACAGCCTCCGCACTCTCGCAGGCCCCCTCCATACCGTTGTTTTGTAGAGACAGATGTTCGCCAGCAAAATGTACTCGACCAACGGCCTGTGTAATGGCAGGATAAAATTTTGAAGCCTGACCTACTCCCAAATGGTAATAAGCACCACCAGCCAGCGGGTTGTTGCCCCAAGAATTTATTTTTAGAACTTCTATTTTACCCTCCGATGCAGGGCGCAGGGTTTTCATTTCTTTAATAAAATTTTCGGCAATCTGTTTTTCTGTCAATTTATCAAGAGCCATAGCCTCTGAGCCATTTGCCCAACTCATTAAACCCTCGCTGCCGTTGCCTTTATTGACAAAAATACGCCCAAAAAGCCCGTCCGTCCACATCGTTGAGGGTAGGCCGTCTGTGTTCCAGAATGGTTCTTTGGCAGCGGCATGAATTTGGGTTATTTGGGTGTAAGGCAATTTTCTGATGGCTTCGTAGTGCAGGCTCGTGAGGCCGCTTTTGAACTTTATATTTTTGACTACTGCAAACGGTACAGACACTATCACGTGGCTGGCCGTATAGCTTTGCCCTGCTGCACATTTCACGGTTACACGTCCGCCTCGGTCGTTGATTTCGGTTACTTTCTGGCCAAACTCTACTTTCTTTGTTAGTTGTCTGGCGATTACTTCTGGCAGTCGCTGGCTACCGCCCTCAATTCTGAGTGTTTTTTTACTTCCACCTTTTGTTCTAAATGTCATAGACTTCAAGATGTTTAGTGTTGAAGTTGTAGCTATGTCGTTGGTGTTGGCATTGACATTGATAAGCCTAAGTGCTTCGCCAGATGCACCATTGTTTTTGAGAAAATCAGCAAACGGAATATCAAACTTGTCATATTTGGGGCTATACCAATCGTTGAGGCTTTGCATGGGGTTTTTGCCGGTCATCAACACAGACTCGAGCATTTGAGGAGCGATTTTCTTTTCTGAGTCAGACAGTTTATTGAGTGGTGAGTTTGCCCAGTCTTTTTCAGTAATTATTTGGCTGCCAATCACATATAGCGTACTCCCGCCACGGCCTTCGCCTGCTGGTGGGTCTATTATTTTGATTCCTACTTTTTCGGCAATCGCTATCATTCGTTGGTAGCCATCGCCAATCTCGGTACCGCCAGTGTTTGGTTTCCAGGGCAAGTCGTCGAGTGTAAACATACGCCCACCGCTGCGCTGTGAGGCTTCCAAGACTCTGACTGTTAGCCCTTTTTGTTGTAGCTCATAAGCAGCATAAAGCCCCGATATACCTGCACCTACAACGATTACGTCTGTTTTTTCGTCAGCCGCAAAAGCAAAACTATTTGACAAAATTGCGCCAGAGGCGAGGCTTAGATTTTGCAGAAATTGGCGGCGGTTTGTTAGATTCATACTAATTTAGATTTACGTTGGCTAAACTCTTTAAAAGAATTGCCCCATCTGATTGACGGCTTCTCGATAAGGTAATAAAACAATATTGCTGCCACGACCGACAATAAAGTGCCAACTATTGCAACCAAAAATTTTTCAGATTGAGTAGGCTGTGGCCAATAAATCAAAAATACTTTTCTGGTTAGTTCTACACCAACAATCCAATGTATTAAATACAAAGAATAAGATATTTTACCCAAAAAGTGTACGAATTTTAGTTTTATATCCCAATTTGTAATAATAACAAGCGATGTAAAAGCAGCAAATACGCAATATGCAGTTGAATGTAGGCTATAAACGAGGGCAAGAGTTGGTAGTAATAAAACAACGAATGTTGGGAGGTCAATAAGATTTGCAAACCGTTGAAATGTTAGAATACCAACAACAAAAAACGAAGAGTAAATAAAAATATAGCTACTGTTGTCGGTAACATACTTAAATATGAGATGGCCAACTACGGCAATAAGTATCACGGCAAGGATTCGTAATTTAGAGTTTGGGTGAGCTATCAACGGAAACAATAAGCCGATGAGAAGGTAATATTGAAACTCAACAGCCAAAGACCAGTAGACACCAGGAAGCCAAGGTTTGTTGAAAAAAATATTTAGGTATCCAAAATGAAGCAATATTGCTTGCCAATCTACCCCAAAGTTAGTGTTCCCTGATAAATATGCTACACCAAACAATGTAAGCAACATTAGCGCAATAGAAACAAAATAGGGTGGGTCTAAACGAATAAGACGGCGAAATACAAAATTGAACCATTCACTTATTTTATATTTGTTATGCCACATTGAGTGAGGAATAATAAAACCCGATATAACAAAAAACACAGGTACACCAACTCTGCCAATTATACTTACTGGAAAGACGTATTTTTGAAAAAATACGTCTTGTTTTGAAAACAAATCTAATGCACAAAACAGGTGCATCTCACATACTCCAAACGATGCGGCTCCTCTTAACCATTCGATAGAAACTAATTTTTTCATTTTTTAGGTTTAATATTCGGCGGATTCAAGTCATAAATGCAACTTGTCCGTCATTTTGGATTGCTTGCGAAAATACTTCATTTGGAGTTTTAAATCCAAATCTT
>JAYVJH010000733.1:0-3379 GCA_043769455.1 Runella sp.
GGAAATGACGTTGGGTTAAGTGCTTCTTTTGGAAAGCCCTTTGGAACGGTTACTTTCAAGCCTTGGTAATCTACTAACTCATAACCGACTTCGGATTCACTTGTTTGAGGCAACGGAATTTCTTTTGTCAATTCGTTGTCTTTACAAGAGCCCAGCACGAATGCTAAAATTATGGCCATGAGGCCACAACAATTCCAATTCTTTTTCATAATTTTACGATAGTTTAAATGTTGAAAAAATGTTTGAACTAACTCGAAACCCTGCGCTGTCGGCAAAACTGATGCAGGGTTTTTTTTGTTTAAGACAAAGGTAGCGCACTATTTTTGTCAAGTCAATCGGTAACATTACCTATTTTGATAGGCAATGTTACCGACTTTTCGAGTTCGGGTAGTAGTTTTATAGCCAATTGGTCGAGGGCGTGGTGGCCATGCAGCCCAAAGCGGTCTCTGATATGCTCTCGATGGGTTTTGACAGTATGGTAGCTTATGCAAAGTAAGTCTGCCGCTTGCTGAGCCGTGAGGCCACGAGCGCAGCAGAGTATTATTTGGGCTTCACGGTAGGTAAACTTTTGGTCGTTGTGTTCAAAAATCTTGTTATAGTCTGTCATAGCTGCATTCATCTTTTGTAAAACAGTAGATTTAATATCTTTGTAAATAAGAGACTTATTTTTGACTATTACAAACAGTGGGAGATAAATCTATCAATCGGCAAAAAGAGCATGGTCGCTACCTTTTAACGGGCTGCGACCATGCTCTTTGTATTTATATAAACAACTATTTTTTGACCAACTCCAATACTTTTTCTATATCCAAATCAAGCCCTTTTTGAGCGGCCTCAAAAGTGTAATCAACTGAATAGTTGGGCATTACACCTCGGCCTGTGTCTTGGCCTGGTACGTGTAGTAGTATTTTATACATCGGTATTCGGACCCGTGCTTGAGTGTTGGGTAGTGTCAGATAAGGCGAAATAAAAGCGTTGCAACCATACCTTCCTCCGCCCGTTTCTCGCCCAACGACAAACACTTTCTTGCTATTTTGCTGTGCAATAGAAGCAAAAATAGCCGATGCCGAAAAGCTACCTCCATTTGTCAAAACATAAGTCGTTCCGCCAAAATGATACCGCTTACGAGGTTGATGTACTCGGGCTGTTTCTTTGTTGAGCAGTTGGCCATTGGGTAGTTTTTTAGACCACAAATTACGAGACAAAAATCTAAAAAATTTAGTGTCAATGTTTTTATTAGCCAACGGCACTTTGCCATGCGCCACCACGCTGTCATAAACTACAAAGGCTGAATCTAACAAATAAGACATCAGCCTAATACTGGCCGCCGACCGGCCGCCGCCATTGTTACGAAGGTCTATCACCAAGTTTTTGATGCCTCTTTGTTGTATTTTTTTGAACGATTGCCTATAAAACCGACCGTAAGTTGGGTCGCTAAAAGTATTGAGGTCTAATATGGCCATTGTACTGTCTTTGTCCGAAATCTTGAATGTATGCCGTAGCTCTGCCTTAGTGAGTTTGGGTACTGGCGGCGTGATTGGTGCTGACGGAGGTAAAATTGGCTTGGACTTATGGGCCGTACTGTCAGTTTTTTTGGTTGGTTTGGCGGGTTTCAAATAAGTCAAAGCATGGGTGCTTATATTACCAATCGAGTCTTTGACAGTTATCTTAAATGTGTCTGGATTAAGTCTGATGTACCGATAGTAGCTTCCAAAATTGTTGTTGATGAGCGTATTCTTAAAAGTCTGATTATAGCCGTCCGAACTAATTGTTTCTCGTATTTCGGCTATAATGACTGCAATCGGCTTACCATCAATAGCCACAATTTCTTGGCCTATTTTGAGCGTGGTGTCTTTGCTTCGGTTGCGATCTATGCGTAGTTTGTTTCCCAAAAAAGCAGTACCCAACGGAAATTCATGTGGTTTGTTTTTTTTGATATATTTGGCATAACTCTTTGACTGATAAATGTCTGTATGCCCACAACGAATGTACGAGAATATAGGATTGACGACTGCTCTAAACTCCCGCTCACTCATATCGTGGTCGAGTCGTTGCTCTACTTTATCAAAAATCCAACGCATACTATCGGGCGAAGTATATCGATAAATACCTGGGTGGGCTTCGATGAGTGCGCTCTTCATTAACTCAAAATCGCTCTTGATTTCGGCAGTTGTGTAGGTTTTTTTTGGGTCAAAATTTCGCCCGCAACCTGACGACAAAAAAATGATTAGCAGTACGACCGAAGCCATCGCTTTAAGCGATGGCTTCGGTAAATGGTAGGCTATTTTTATTTGACAATTTTCTTTCTTTATCATATATCAAAAAACTACCGTCCTTGGCTACTTGGTTCGTGGCCTTCGGCAAAAAGCGTATATTGGTCAAAAATAGTACGCACTACGCCTTTATAGTAACTGGCTACGTTATTGGGGTTTTTGAAGATACCCGCCGCATAACCTCGCCAAACAATCTGGTCTGACTCTGCATCTATCAAAGAAATAATAATCGTGCCTTTGTCCAACGAATATTTGATGGGTTCGTACTTAAAGGAAGCATCTTGGGTGTCCACCCAGTTTTTTATGACGGGTTGCGTATAACCTTGGTAGCGCACGTTGTCATAAAAAATACTATAATTGACGAGCAATGTCGGCTTTGAGACTGTCAGTTGGTAGCCCCGAGCCTGCATTTGGCGGTGTATGGCAGCATAAACCTCTGTACAAACAGTACCAGTGTCTCGCTCACATTCCAAAAAAGAGTAAGTACTGTATGTCTTAAAGTTTGATTCGTAGCTATAATCATGCTCCACAAAAAGGTTACGAGACGAATTACAGCCGGCACCTACAATAATGATAAATGCACTAAAAAGTAAAATTTTAATTCCATTCATGTTTTCAAAGTGTTTTAAGGGTTTATAAATTGTATGACAATGTACGAGTATTTTGGCCAAATCGGACACCTAACCTACATAATATTCAATGGCTTGGCGAATTTCGGCATTTGTTACCACCACATCAAAAGCACAGTTACCTACGTTTTCTAACAACGAAAACCGCAACTGGCCATCTTTATTTTTTTTGTCATGCTTGGCCAGCTCTATCAATGTGGTGTAGTCATTTACTTTTAGGTCAATCTTACCATATACCATAAATACAAACTCTTCAATGCGTTCGAGTGTTTGCAAATCAATCATTTTTTTTCGGAAACTCACAAACGCCTCCATGACCATTCCCGCCCCTATGGCCTCGCCGTGCAATAATTGCTCAGAGGCTGGCTTGCTCAAAAAGTATGTTTCGACAGCATGGCCGAGCGTATGCCCAAAATTCAGAATCTTACGCAATCCTTTTTCGGTAGGGTCTTGGGCTACAATTTTTTTCTTAATCTC
>JAYVJH010000734.1:0-2288 GCA_043769455.1 Runella sp.
TGAAAATAATGACCAATCCCGCCCAAGCGTGGTTTTATGTGCCTGACCAAATGGCGTTTGAGGTATCTTTTACCGATGTCAGAATGACGACTGATAGTGTTTTTGGAGAATTTAAAATGGCCAAAGCCAAAATCAAAGGTAAGTTCTCGACAGACAAAAAAGTGTTTGTAGGGCAATGGGTACAAGGCCGCTCGACTGACTTGATATTGACCCAAACCGACCAACTATCTTTTGCTCGCCGCCCCCAAACCCCCAAGCCCCCGTTTGACTATGAGACGGAAGACGTACTGTTTACCGATGCCAACCAATCAATTACTTTTGGAGGTACTTTTACACGACCAAAGGGCGATGGTAAATTTACAACCGTGCTGCTGATTTCGGGATCGAGCCAACAAGACCGAGACGAAACGATTGGCGGACACAAAGCGTTTTGGGTTATTGCCGATTACCTGACCAAAAACGGTTTTGCAGTTTTGCGCCTTGATGACCGAACAGTAGGCCAAACGACTGGCCAATTGGGTACGTCTGCCGACTATGCCAAAGATGTGTTGGTAGCCGTCAATTATCTTAAAAATAGAAAAGAAGTAAACCCCAAAAAAATCGGCCTCGTTGGCCACAGCGAAGGTGGTATGATTGCACCCATAGCTGCCAGCAACTCAAAAGATGTGGCTTTTATTGTATCGTTGGCAGGCATGGGCGTATCTGGATATGACTTGCTGCTCAAACAAAGCGATGCCGCTCTCAAACAAATGGGTATGAGCGACGAGTACAGAGGCTACACCGCCGACCTCAACAAAACGATATATGCCGTATGTCGTAGATTGCCCACGGAAGGCGATATTACGGACAGCCTCAAAACGGCTTTTAACTCTTGGCTCGCTCGCCAACCCGCCGACCGTCTGGGGCAAATGGGCCTAAAAGGCAAAGAAGGCGAAAGCAAAATGACAAATCAGTTTCCGTTTATTGGTAGTGCTTGGTATAGGTATTTTTTGAAATATGACCCTGCACCTACGCTCCAGAAAATCAAGATTCCTGTTTTGGCTCTCAATGGCGATAAAGACATGCAGGTAGATGCTGCGGCTAATCTGACCGCTTTTGAGGTAAATTTAAAGAAAGCAGGAAATAAAAATTATAAAGTTGTAACCTTACAGGGGCTTAATCATCTTTTTCAAAACTGCCAGACCTGTACCATTACCGAGTATAGCACATTAGAAGAAACGTTTTCGACCAAAGCCCTACTGATTGTTTCAGATTGGTTGAAAACAATGTAATTGGACTTGACAACTTTCCAAAAGTTATCAAGTCTCACAAAATCTGTACTCACAAATCTTAGCCCATTATATCGCCAGATGCACCCATCATTGAGAAGCCCCCATCGTGGAGTAGATTTTGGCACGTAACCATGCGGGTATAGTCCGAAAACAACGACACTACATAGTTGGCGCAGTCGGCGGCGGAGGCGTTGCCAAGTGGTGCCATTTTGTCAGCCAAATCATAAAATTTTTCAAAACCACCAATACCCGAGCCAGCCGTTGTTTTGGTAGGCGACTGCGAAATGGTATTGACCCGTACTTTTTTGAGTTTACCATAGCGATAGCCATAACTACGGGCAATGGACTCCAACACAGATTTGGCTTCGGCCATGTCGCCATAAAACGGAAAAACCCGCTGCGCTGCCATATAACTTAGCGCCACCACCGACCCCCACTCGTTGATAGCGTCCATTTTTTCGGCTACTTGCAAAAACTTATGAAACGACAACGCCGAAATATCTATGCTTTTGAGGTACCAGTCGTAGTTTAAGTCGCCATACTCACGGCCTTTGCGTACATTGGGCGACATGCCGATTGAGTGCAATACAAAATCTACTTTACCCCCCAAAATCTCAATAGACTTGCCATATAAGTTTTCAATGTCTTCGACCACCGTTGCATCGGCAGGGATTACTTCTGCTTCACAGAGTTCTGATAGTTTTTTTATTTCGCCCATTCGCATCGCAATCGGTGCGTTGGTGAGTGTAAAAGTTGCGCCTTCGGCTTTGGCTTTGAGTGCCACTTTCCAAGCGATAGAGTCTTCGTTGAGTGCGCCAGATATAATGCCACGCTTGCCTTCTAAAATTCCAGTTGCCATTTTGAGTTGGTTATTATTAGACCGCAAATTAACGGTTTTTCGAGTAGTTACGTTTATCAAATCTCAAAAAAATTATTCAGAATAACTATTTTTACATTGCGCCAATAATTATTTACCCACAAATCTTAATTTTGGGCTGGATAGTATGGCCTATTTTG
>JAYVJH010000735.1:0-4239 GCA_043769455.1 Runella sp.
GATAAGCCAAATGTCGAATGGAACTAAAAAGATAACAGACAAGACCTGGGCGCAAATAATTACACGTCTTCAAATAGAAGACACTGCAAAAGAACAAGATTTTGAAAACTTACGAATCATCTCAGAGTTAGAAGCTTCCTCAAAGCACGTTCACCAAGGTGAGCAATTCAAAAAGTTTTTGGAACACAGGAAAATAAAAAGCAAAGATGTGGCCGTACTACTTGGTGTATCTGAACCCATGATTTCAACCTATAAAAGCACGTCTCAATTTAGGCCAGATGTTGCTAAAAAAATCAACGGACTGATGTATAGCTATTCCGAGCAAATACAGTCAAACGTTGTTAGTAATTTTACAGTACCACACTTGAACGAATCAAGCCAAAACATAAACTTAAAAACAGCCGCCGTCTATACATTTAACACTGTCCCCGACTACCCTATTGACCAAGCGATTGTATTGAAAATAGAAATCGATGGCATGGAACCTACACTTTCCAAAGACTCAAACGTTTTAGCTATTTTTGTGTTGCCCAACAAATACAAATACCATACGGGCCTTACAATAGTACAATACGCCGACATGATTTCAGTAGGTGAAGTTGTTTCAAATGATCTATTCGACAAAGGGTACATAGCATTGAATAGAGCCAAGGGGTCGGTTATAAAAATAGCGAAAGAGGATATTCAAAATATTTGGAAAATAGTTGAAGGCTTAAATGTCAAATTGTAATGATTACCTTTAAAGTTGAACTCGCAAATGTAGCAAACAGAGACGGTCAGTACGCTGTCAGACTTCGCATTACTGCCGACCGAAAGCACAAACGGGTAAGTTTGGGTTTCTTGATTGCCAAAAAAGACCACAACCCAAAAGGCACACTTGACAAGGCTAACTGGGTCAGGGCTACTTGTCCACAGTACCATATTTACAATCAGCGACTACGAGAGCGGTTAGAACTGGCGCACAGAGCTATTTCGGAGGCCAAGCAACCAATAACGTTATCATACATTTCAGAGGTAGTAATATGCAACGCACTTACAAAACCACAGACTCAGCAGTCATTTATTGAATATTACAAAAATGAATTGATAAACGTAGAGGTGCGATTGACTATCAAAACCGCTGAGAACTATGGGGTGCCGCTACGCAAAATGATTGCTTTGCTGAAAGAGCAAAACAAAAAAGATCTGTTATTTGTAGAATTAACTCCTAAATGGCTAAAAGATTTTGAAACACACTTACTTTCTAAAAATGCCAAAAATACAGTTAGTAAACAGCTTGGGTACGTCAAAACTATAATAAATCAAGCCATTTCAGACAAAATACTTTCAAAAGATAGTAATCCTTTTGATGGGTACAAGTTTGTTTTTGAACCGACCGAGAAGCTAAAATTGACAGAAGACGAGTTTAAACAAATTGAGGACTTAGAACTAAACCCATTACTTAGAATATGCCACGCCCGAGATATTTTTTTGTTTATGTATTACACGCATGGCATGCGAATAGGCGATGCCTTGTTTATAAAAGTAAAAGACGTGTACATTGACGGATTACAGACTAGGTTAAAATATCAAATGCAAAAAACTAAAACCTACAAAGACGTTCTATTATCTACACAGGTTTTGACAATAGTAACAAAGTATAAGCAAGATAAGCTGGGCAGCTCTTTTTTGTTTCCATTTTTAAAAAATGAACTCAATTACTTAGACAAACGAGTTTTTAAGCTAGAAAAAGAGGCGAAAACCAGTATTGTAAATAATAATTTAAAAAAAGTGGCCGAACGTTTGGGTTGGGATATTAAACTAACTTGCCACATCGCTCGTCATACTTTTGCTGATAATGCTCGAAAAAAAGGCGTTAATACATATTCAATTTCAAAAGCCCTCGGTCATACACGATTAGCAACTACCGAGCAATATTTAAAAAAAATTGACCAAAAGTCGGTAGATTCAGTAAATGACATTTATCAATAATAGTGAAACAATAGTGAAACATTTTTGCAATATTATGAAGCGTTAGATGTTTCATAATAATACCAAAACACATTTATATCATAAAATTTACACTATGCGTTTCGATGAGGTTCAACGTTCGAGAACCTCCTTCTCTGCGCATAGCACAACAAAACCGCTGTAAGTCAAGTACTTACAGCGGTTTTGTTGTTTTTGGTGAAACATTAGTGAAACACTTGCCTTTTTTAGTTCAAATTAAAAGCCGTTTTCGACAAATCAACAGATAACTTTTGTATTAGCTTTGGCTCAATAGCTAAATGTAATGCCGTCTGCATCGTGTCTGAATCATAACTCCAAAGCAAACTATTCATACGGTGTTCTGGGGTCTTGTAGGTTTTAGTATTATTGAAAAAACCAGTAATACCATTGTATGCCCACCAGCTTGACATTTCATTGGCATCTTGCTGACCTACGCCTTCGTGGCAATATTCAATGACAGATTTCACTACATTCTGTTTTCGAGTGCTAATCACCTCTTTGTATGGCTTTCCAGTCTTTAAGTTTTTTATCTCTTCGGCTTCAAAAAATAAATTGCCGATGTAGTCAAAAAATTGTCGTTGTGAAAGCTGTGTTTTCGCCAAATGCTCAAACCCACTTTGAGCGCAATGCTGATTTGACTCAATTACATTCAAAATCTCCAACGCCTTAGTCGTATTGTTCTTGACATTAGCCGTATGTTTAATAGATATTTTGTTTTTGCAATATTTCATAGACAACTGCAGCGTATTATTGCAAACCACACGAACACAAGTAAAATACGCTTGTACCGACATTAGCCCATCGTGGCCGTTTGACAAAACTAAATACTGATAGTTCTCGTCATTGCCATTTACTACAATAGGCATCTTAACTTTTGCACAAATAAACACCTTTGCACCTCCGCTCAATGCTCCAGCTGTTTCAATCAACAGGTCGCCTTTTTCAACGACTTCGTCAAGCAAATTTAACGCTTCATAATTTTGCAAAATTGTGTAGTTTTTTCCTACACAATCGCCCAAAATACGGTTGGTGTCTGTGCGGTAAGTAAAAAAGGATTTTTCAGAAATCACCTCCGTGTCATCGGGTAATCGGTGAATGTTTGGCAAACTTCGTACTTCAAAGTTCAAGCCACCATGCTGTAAAGCATCTTTCGTAGTCATTACGTCTTCGAGAACTGTACCGATTCCATGCCATGCAGGTTGTCGATACGACACAAAATCTTGTGCCGATTTAATTAGATGTCCCATGATTTTTTTAAAGTTTTTAAATTTTGTAGTTTAATATACACTACAAATATAACAATATTATTAACATTAAAAAAAAAATATTATTATTTTCTTTTTAATTAAAAACAAAATGTATAAAATTGCAGACTTAAATAATTGATAATCATGCAAATAAAAGTAAATAGTGGGCTTTCTCACTTTCCAACAATTTTGTTGGCCGATGTTTTACCAATTCAAAAAAAATTGAAAAAACTATCTGAGCCAAACTATCAAAAACTAAAAAAAGCAGTCGTTCAAAAAGGGTTTTGCTTTCCTGTTTTTTTGTGGCAAAACGAGCAAAAATATTACTTACTCGACGGACACCAACGTCAAATTTTGTTTGAACGTGAACAATGGAATGTACCAGTACCATACGTGTTAGTCGATGCTGATTCGCTCACAGATGCCAAAGAAAAGCTGCTGCTTTGCACGTCCCAATTTGGCACTATTACCATGGATGGGCTGGCAAATTTTGGTGTAGATTTAGATTGGACCTGGGTAGAAGGTTTTGCAAACTTTGATGCTTTGCCGATATTGGATTTTATGGACTTGAAAAATACAGAAAACTACGAACTCAAACAGCCAGAATACGAAAGACCAAAACCTGATGATAAATCCAATATTTGCAAATGTCCTAACTGCGGACATGACTTTGAGCCAAAATAGTTTTGGACTTATCAAAGACCCCAAAAAAATATACAAACCAAATGCTGATTTGTCTTTTGTGCCTTTCATATCCAAACGGCTTTATGCACCCAATACCATTCCGCATTTTTATATGTGGGATACGCATTTTGCGCCTATCATGCAAAAACAGGGCTACTTAAAAGTTGTCGAAAAGGCAAAAGAGGCGGGTGTAAAGTATATTTGTCAAACAGATTTTTCAGTTTGGCATTTTCAGTCAGCACAGCAAAAAGATTGGGCAATCAAAAAAAATACAGAATGCTACTTACTTGATTTACAGTATAATATTCAGCCGTTTTTT
>JAYVJH010000736.1:0-5629 GCA_043769455.1 Runella sp.
TTCGTTGAGGTCTATTCCAAATCTTGCCATCACTGCGCCGAAATGATGCCTGTGCTGGAAGAGAAAGCTGTTGGCGATTTTTATAATCCAAACTTTGTGGCTTATAAACTCGAAATCAGTACAAGTGATGTCCAGAACTTCCTGAACCCCAAAAAGATTTATGCACCATCGCTGCCTATGTTTTTATATTTTGACGGTAACGAAACGCTCCTACACTTTGCAATGACTAACCCCAAAGCGGAGGAAGTTTTGACACAAGCCAAAGCTGCTAAAAACCCAGCAAGCAGGGCTGCCAATTATAGAAATCGCTACGGTGCAGGGGAGCGGTCAGAATCGTTTTTGACAGAGTTGGCGATGTATGGACGTGTAACTTCTGATACCGAACTCAATATAAAGGTGATGGAAGATTATGCAAAAAAAATACCCGTTAGCAAGTATGCCGATAAAAATACATGGCTCGTCATCAAAAAATTGGTGATGGACATAGACAACCCGCTTGGCAAGTATTTTATTGACCATTACAAAGAGTTTCTAAAAAAATATGACCCAAAAGAAGTAAAACCAGTGGCCGAGAACCTTGTAATGTCGTCGTTGTATGGGTCTCGTGGTGCAAAATACGATGCGGCTAAGATTCAACAAATCAGAAAACAATTATTGCAGATTGACGTACCTGCCGCCTCAGCCAATGCCCGAACGATGTTACCAGAGGTAAATTATTATTTTGCCAACAAACAAACTGCAAAAGCAGTAGCAAGAACAGACGATTATTTGAAAAATGCAAAAGCTCAATTAGCAGATTATCAGTATATTATCAAATTATTTAACCAAAAAGCAACTGATAAAATCTATGCCTCGGCCATGGACAGATGGGTAAAGACAGCATTGGCCTTGACAAAGCCCAACTCAGCGGAGGCAACAGAATTGAAACAAGAATTAGCAAAATCTAAAAAATAAAAATAACCTAACATGACAAACTCACTGCTCCAAACACGGAACGAAGTAATGAAATTTTTGGAAGACACCGTCAGTAAAGCCGTTGAAGAGATGTACGAAAACATCAAAACCAACTGGCAACCTGCCGATATGCTCCCCAACAGTGCCGATTTTGATGGGTTTATAGCCAAAGTTAAAGAAATCAAAGAGGCGGCAATGGAACTTCCTTACGAGGTTTTGAGCGTTTTGATTGGCGATACGCTCACAGAAGAAGCCCTACCGACTTACCAAAGCCATTTGTTTAGCTTAGACGGTATGAACGACAATGCCGTAGAGAACCCTTGGCGCAAATGGTCGAGGCTGTGGACTGCCGAAGAAAACCGTCATGGCGATACGCTCAACAGATACTTATATTTGTGTGGCCGTGTGGATATGCGTGAGGTCGAAAACAGTACCCAATACTTGATAGCCGACGGATTTGACATCAAGACTGGCAATGACCCTTATCGTACCTTTATCTATACCAGTTTTCAAGAAAAAGCCACGCAACTTTCGCACAAGCGAGTGGCCATGCACGCCAAAAAAGCGGGGAATGAAGCCCTTTTTAAACTCTGCGGCATGGTAGCTGCCGACGAAGGCCGCCACCACAAAGCCTATACGGGGTTTGTAGAACAGATTTTTAATATTGATGCCTCCGAAATGATGTTGGCTTTTGCCGATATGATGAAGCAGTCTATCGTGATGCCCGCACACTATATGCGTGAAGCTGGACAAGTCAAAGGGCTGGCTTTCAAGCACTTTTCAGAATGTGCCCAACGATTGGGCATTTATACAGGACAAGACTATGTTGAGATAATTAGAGATTTATTGACACGCTGGGACATTGAAAATATGCCAAGCCTCACCGATAGCGCAGAGCGTGCCAGAGACTATCTCCTTGCATTTCCCGATCGCCTTGCTCGGGTAGTGGAGCGTGCAGCCAAGCCAACAGAAACCCCGAGATTTAGCTGGATATTAGCCTAATAAATAATGAATGAGCGAATGAGCGAGTGATTGAATATAAATATTTGGTCATTAAGATTATTCTATCATTCAAGCACTCAATCATTCAAAATTATAAAAAAACTATGACCTCACTCTTTAATCGTCGCAGTGCCATCAAGTCGCTCGGTGTTGTAGCTGCGGCTTCACTTAGTTCAGTTGAAGCATTGGCCTCAGTCGGGCCAATCAAACTCAAAGGTAACATCATGCACTCTGTCAGTAGGTGGTGTTATGGGAGTATTCCGCTCGAAGAGTTGTGCAAGGCTTGCGTAGAAATCGGTATAAAGTCAATAGAACTCACTGGCCCGGAAGAGTGGCCAATATTAAAAAAATATGGTCTAACAAGTGCCATGGGCTGGGGAACTTGGCCTAAGGGTATGGGATTGGACAATTTTTTTAATAACCCCAAAAACCACGATGAGTTAGTGAAGTTTTATGAAGTATTGTTGCCACAAGCGGCCAGTATGGGTATCAAGACTATTATTTGTTTTTCGGGCAATCGCCGTGGTTTAAACGACTATCAAGGCTTGTTAAATTGTCAGAAAGTACTAAAAAAAATTATGCCTATTGCCGAAAAGAACAACGTTGTTTTGAGTATGGAACTACTCAGTTCGCACGACAGCCACCCCGACTATCAATGTGATAACGTAGAGTGGGGCGCAGTGTTGTGTGAGATGGTAGGTTCAGAAAACTTTAAATTACTGTATGATATTTTTCATATGCAAAGTATGTCTGGCGACCATATCCGTAACATTCGCCGTTATGGAAAATATATCAATCACTATCACACAGGCGGCCACCCTGGTCGCCACGAAATAGACGAAAGCCAAGAAATATATTATCCGGCTATCGTCAGAGCCATTGTAGAAACTGGCTATAAAGGCTATATTGGCCAAGAGTTTGTACCTACTCCCAAAGATGCAGTGGGGCAGTTAGAAGCACTAAAAAAGTGTGTGTTGATTTGTGATGTGTAGTGAATAATGAACAACGAATAGTGAAAAATTTTTAATTATTTATTCAAATTTACAAGTGATTCTAAATTTGAATAAGTTGATTTAAACCAACTATTTACTCTAACGCATCGGCGTACCGTAATTCAGTCATAATTCTACATCACTGCTTCAATGCAAACCGAAATAAAAATACAATCAGAGCCACTTAGCGAGCAATATTGCTCTGATTTTGTGCAAACGCCAGAGGCGGGTGGTGTAGTGGTTTTTGTGGGTACAGTCAGAAACCATACCAAAGGCAAGGCTGTCTTGAAGTTAGATTTTGAGGCTTACGAACCAATGGCTGTATCTGAAATGCAAAAGATAGCAAACAAATGTGGCGAAGTCTGGCCAGTGCAACGCATGGCGATTCACCACCGAGTAGAGTCGTTGGCCGTTGGCGACATAGCCGTTATTATTGCCGTGTCGTGCGCCCACCGGCAAGCGGCTTTTGAAGCCTGCGCTTATGCTATTGACACCCTAAAAGAAACTGTACCTATCTGGAAAAAAGAATACTTTGAAGATGGCGATGTCTGGGTGGCAGCACACCCGTAACTAATTATGAATGTAGAATGATTGAGTATTGAATAAAAAATGAGAGTATTATTATTGATATGTCTTTTATTTTCTACTGTTGTTTATGGACAAGACGACAGCGGTAGTAGTATTGTTCGTAGTGTAAGTACCGACAGCAACGTCGAGGTGGTTTTTCATGACAATCACAAAAAATTTGCAACAGTAAAGACTTACAACAAAGCCGATGTTTTGGAAACCGAAGAGAACTATTCTGACTACGGTTTCAGAGAAAAACAAGGTTTTACCAAATGCTACTACCCGTCTGGCCAGCTTTATTGGATTTGTGATTATAAAAAAAACATACTGAATGGCGAGTTCAGAGTTTATTATGAGTCTGGAACACTCAAAAGAAAAGAATTTTACAAGCGTGGTGTACGAAAATCAGAACAATGTTTTGACGAAAACGAAAATGAAATACCATTTACGCCTTTTTTTCAGTCAGCAAGTTTTGTGGGTGGTGAATATGAGCTTCAAGCCTATTTACGCAAATATATCAAATCGGTCAAAGTTGGTTCTATTTCCGAATATGTAAGTATCAATTTGTCAATAAAATCAGACAGTACGGCAGAGCTTAGGTATATGTCGCCCAACTTGCTTGTTAGCAATCAATTAGTTTCTGAAATGGTTTCAAAAATGCCCAAATGGTCGCCTACTACTTATGACGGTTTGGCACTTACTTCGGCCTTTGCGCTCAACTTAGTATTTAGCCATGGGCAAGTTTACCTAAGCAATCTTATACCCAATACTTCAAAAAACGCAAGGTCTGGTATTCATAATATCGTTATTCCCGTTACTCCTCCCCCATTCCCAGAACGGAAAACAATCAAAAAGGCGTAGTTTTCTTTATAAAACTACGCCAAAAGATATGAAACTGTCTATTTTAAGTACCTAATTTTGTGGCACGGCCTCGCTCAGTGGCTTGAAATTGGCTGGTGGCAACTCGTTGTCTTTATCAGATTCGGCTTCGTAAGGATATACCTCCAAGATTGGAGTAAGGTTTACGTCTGTGATATCAAACGGTATGAGCATCGTGCTTAGGCTACTTTCTACTCGCTCGTAGGCTTCTTTGGCGGTTTCGGCATTGGTGAGCATAAAGTTTACGATTTTCTTCTCTCGGCCTTTGTCGTCTTCGGTTATGTAAATGACCTTGCACTTAAACCACCGCTCGCCGCCTTCAAAATAAAACACATCGGCCAATCGGATTTTGCCAATACTATTGACCTCAAACTGCCGATGTAGCTCTTCGCCAATTTTATAAAGCCGAGCTTCTGCATCTGAGTATGAAACCGCATCAACTAAATAGGCTTCGTTTTTGGCCTTAAAGCCCCCATTTTCTAATTCTTCTTGAAATTTAATTTTTCCTAAGTACCAAGTCGGCATAGTTATTTGTTGTAAAAATGAATGTTTATTTTTTGTTTTAATTTACCCTCGTTTCCTATCCAATGCCGCTTTTACGAAATGCACAAAGAGCGGGTGCGGACAAACGACCGTACTTTTGAGTTCGGGGTGGTATTGGACACCAATAAAAAACGGGTGAGTGGGCAGTTCTATAATTTCTACTAAATTATTATCGGGGTTGATACCCGAAGCCACCAAACCGGCAGCGGTCATGTCTTTGAGGTAGTCGTTATTGAACTCATACCGATGGCGGTGACGTTCTGAAATATGGGTTTTGCCATAAATCTGGTGTGCCAGCGTGTTGTTCTCAATCGTACAAGAGTACGCCCCCAGTCGCATTGTCCCACCTTTGTTTGTTATCGCTTTTTGGTCTTCCATCATGTTAATAACCGCAAACTTCGTATCAGAATCCATTTCGATTGAGTGTGCCTGTTCGAGTTTTAGTACATTTCGGGCATATTCAATAACAGCCATTTGCATACCCAAACAAATACCCAAAAACGGAATATTGTTTTCTCGTACATACTGCACGGCGGCGATTTTGCCTTCGATACCCCGCTCGCCAAAACCAGGTGCTACCAACACACCGTCCAAGTCTTTGAGGGTTTCGGTTACGTTTTCTGGAGTCAAAAATTCAGAGTGTATCCATTCAATCTGTACTTTACATTCGTTCACAGCCCCAGCTTTAATAA
>JAYVJH010000737.1:0-2168 GCA_043769455.1 Runella sp.
GTCGTTGAGGTAGTAAAACTCGGTGTCAATATAGAGAATTTCATCTTCTAATTTCAAAAATAGCCAAGCATCGGCAGTTGTAACACAGCCATAAAGTATATTTGTTTCGGCATTACGTTCTTTATTAAAAATACGAGAAGCGATTAACTGTGCCGCACATTGGGAAGTCCCTAAATCGAAATTTTCTTTTTTTGCCTCAACAACTGCCAAAATGGGTGCTTCGAGTGTATAAGAATTATAGTTTTTGGCTATCATAAAATCACACTCACCAGCCAACCCACGTGGCTTGTCCACATTGAGCAGGTCGCCAGAATAGACCGTAAAAAAATCGTCATTGAGTTCTTTCAACTCTGCCAAGATAGGTGCAACAATCCACTCCGAGCGTGATTTTTCATTACGCAATGGCATTTTTTTATTGCGCCCTAATGATATTGATAATACATCACTCGGCAAAATAGCTGGAATATTATCAAATAATTTTATACGCCGGTTTTTGATTCCAAAATCGCTTTGTAATTTTTCGAGTGTAAAGTCACGGTAAGTCATCGTTGTAGTAATTTTAGGCTAAGTTATGGGTTTCGGTCAAGAAATCCAATAAACTTTCGCTACACCTAACGGCAATCTGATAGACTTCGTCAAAGGCCGCCATATCTTCATAATAAGGGTCGGGTACGTCTGTGTTGGGGTCTATGCTGTCGAATTGCCTAAACAAAATGAGGCGGTCTTCGGGCATATCAAAGCCTGTGATACGGTAGCTAAGGCTCTGAATATGGTCAAAGTTGGCAGTGTCCATGGCCACGATATAGTCAAACTGCCCATAGTCATCGCTGACGAGTTTGCGGGCTTTGTGGGTGAGGCTGATGCCGTAGTCGTGAGCAATACGGCGGCTGCGGTGGTCGGGCAAGTTACCAATGTGGTAGCCGGCTGTTCCGGCTGAGTCGCAAGCGATTTTGTCGGACAGTCCTCTTTTTTTTACTAATTCTCTAAACACACCCTCGGCCAAAGGCGAGCGACAAATATTGCCAAGACAAACAAATAAGATTTGTAAGTGAGTCATGAGTGGTGAGTCATGGGTATTGAGTTACTAATAAATATGCATTATGTTGAAAATCACTCGTGACCTAATACCAATAGCTGATTCCTATTTTTCCACTTCTTCGCCCATTTCGTCCACCAACACAAACACCTCTTCGTTGGGTTTTTTCATGTAGTAGCGTTCTCGGGCAAATTTTTCTACTAATTGTGAGTTCCCTAATGTTTGTTGCTGTTCTACTTTAAGTTTTACAATTTCTTGTAAATACTTTTTTTTCTCCGCTTCCAGATTTCTTAACTTTCGCCAATTATTGAACTGAATAGTTATGTTGTTTTGGGCAAAAAAACAGAGCCACATCACAAGACAAAGCCCTGTAACGACATAGAAATTTTTAAGAAAACGAAGATTACTAAGAAACTGCATGGATTTCAATAATTTGGAATGGTTGAATGATTGAATGGCGGAATAATTTTTATCAATTCCGCCATTCAATCATTCAAAACTAAAACTTAGGTCCTGGAAAGTAGGCTGTTTCGCCCAATTCTTCTTCAATTCGTATCAGTTGGTTGTATTTGGCCATACGGTCTGAGCGAGAAGCCGACCCTGTTTTGATTTGGCCAGTGTTCAATGCAACTGCCAAGTCGGCGATTGTCGAATCTTCGGTTTCGCCTGAGCGGTGGCTCATTATATTTTTGTAGCCATTGCGTTTGGCCATATTTACGGTGTCAATGGTTTCGGTCAATGACCCAATTTGGTTTACTTTTACCAAAACGGCATCGGCCACGCCTTTGTCAATACCCATTTGAAGACGCTTGACGTTGGTAACAAACAAATCATCGCCAACCAACTGGCATTTGCCTTTGAGCGAATCTGTGTGCATTTTCCAGCCGTCCCAATCGTCTTCGGCCATACCGTCTTCGATGCTGATAATCGGGTATTTGCTCACCCAGTCAGCCCAAAAAGCGGCCATTTGAGCCGACGTAAATTCTTCTTTGGTCGATTTTTTGAATACATAGCGTTGTTTTTCTTCGTTCCAAAGTTCAGAAACGGCAGCGTCCATGGCAATAAAAATATCTTCGCCTGGGCGGTATCCGGCTTTTTCGATGGCTATCAAAATGGTTTCTAATGCCTCAAC
>JAYVJH010000738.1:0-6370 GCA_043769455.1 Runella sp.
TGAAACTGTGAGCGTAGCCGAACTACCTGCACAAATGGTAGATGAATTGACCGATGGGGTTGGTTTTGGTGTAACCGTTACGGTAGCGGTAGCTGAACCTGAACACGAGCCAACAGTACAGGTTGCCGTGTATGAAGTAGTTGAAGTTGGTGAGACTGATCTTGGGTTTCCAGACCCGCCGTCGCTCCATGTTACAGTACCCGAACAGTTACCGACTGATAAATTAACTGCTAAACCTGAACAGATAGAAGGGCTGTTCACGTTGGGTGTAGGATTCGTACAAGCATTAGAACAACTTGATACATCGCCTGCAAAAGGGTAGTGGTGCATTTCGCCACCGTTTTGATTGAATGACTGTGCAATCAGCTGACCTTGAATATTGGCTGGATTTGTTTTGGTTACATTGGCATTTGGTGCAAGCACGCTACCATCAATGGTATTACTTCCCGAAATAGTAAAATCTGTTACATTTGGAAAGTTCCAAATAATGTATTTCATCGAACTATTTGTATTATTTGGTACAACATTCCAGTTGAAACTTGACCCAGTCGAAACATTGATAATGAGCGGATTTGATGCGGTGGGTGTAAAGCGCGATGTCAGAGCAGAAATACTATTGAGTTCATCACCAGTAATATTCAAAATTCTTTTTCCACCACCAAGTCCGTTATCATTGATATACACATCGCCAGAAAAACTAATTGGGTCACCATTTGCATTTGTTACATTTATATTTTCGGTACACCCAGCCAAACTATTTGAGCTACTTTTGAGTGTATTGAAAGCAGAGTTGAAATCAATTAAATTGCCTTGGCACACAGGATTGTTTGTAGCACTCAATGGCCCACCTGGAAAGTTATTTGCTTGATTGTTGATTTGAATATACGGTGGGCTGTCATACCCTCCAGGGGTGATTCTTATAGTAGAGAAAGCACCATTGGGGTCCTGGTACCATACAGTTGAACCCGAGCAGTCGCCAATTTTTGCATAGCCTTGGTTATTTATTTGTAAAACACCACTTTGATAATTTACTTTTCCATTCACAACAAGTCCAATTGCTACGCCATTTACCTGAAAGTTACCAACGTTAATAAAAGCAACTTGATAGTTACCAGCCACTGTAAGATTACCACCAATTGCTATGGGTCCTTCACTTTCGTTGGTGATTAGTGTGGCATCACCTTTGGTAAAAACATTGAACTGACCTGCCGAAGCGAGTGGATTTTGTGAGAGTGCTTGATACGATGTTATGCTGGTTAAAATCGTAAGATAGGCAATAGCCCAAGTACACCATTTGGTGTACTTTTGAATTGAGTTTTTCATTGTCGTAAACTATAATTTGTTGGGTAAAGTATTCTCATTTTCTTGTTTGGTTTTACGTTGCGAAACCAAACAAGAAAATACATGAAAAAAATGTCAAAAATCGTGCCAGTATAGGTTTTTTAAAACAAAACAGATTGTAATAGCCTAAAAACAAAACTCATGAACTTCTAAATATAGTATTCTTTGAATTACTATATTTGAAATATATAGAAAATAAAATTACATTAACGATATAATTTTGGGCTATCAAAAAGTATGCCAAATAATATTAAATCAATACAAATGTTTTTTATTTTAAATCAAGTGGTCAATTATTATTTTAGTCGTTTTGATTCAAAGCTACATTCAGACAATAAATATACACAAGTTGTGTAATGATAAATATGACAACTTAAAAAAGTAATTAAAATTGGTACAATGCTATTATTTGAACGAATAATGCTATATAGTGAAACTTATAACTGTTATGTTTGCGAATAAATTCTAACCACAATTCTATGTCAAGCATTAAACCAACATTCAAAGCCCACTACGATAACTACATCGGTGGCAAGTTTGTACCTCCAGTAGGTGGAGCTTATTTTGATAACATTAGTCCAGTTACTGGCAAAGTTTTTACCAAAGCCGCAAGGTCGGGCAAAGAAGATATTGAGTTGGCTTTGGACGCTGCTCATATTGCTTTTGAAACTTGGAGCAAAACCTCTGCCGCCTATCGGTCGGGTGTTTTAAACAAAATTGCAGACGTAATTCAAGCAAACTTAGAAGAACTTGCAGCCATCGAAACTATCGACAACGGCAAGGCAATCAGAGAATCTATCAATGTAGATTTGCCACTCGTAATCGACCATTTTAGATACTTTGCAGGTGTTATTCGTGCCGAAGAAGGTACAATTTCTGAACACGACGAGCATACAGTAAGTATTTGTTTGCACGAGCCGATTGGCGTGGTTGGGCAGATTATTCCATGGAACTTTCCGCTTTTGATGGCAACCTGGAAAATGGCCCCAGCACTCGCCGCTGGCTGTACCGTCGTGATGAAACCCGCCGAACAAACACCAACGAGCATCATGCGATTGATGGAGCTGTTACAAGACGTAATTCCGGCTGGTGTGATAAATATTGTTACGGGTTTTGGCCCAGAGGCAGGCAAGCCATTGGCACAATCGACACGTATCTCTAAGGTATCATTTACAGGCGAAACCACTACTGGCCGCTTGATTATGCAATATGCGTCAGAAAATCTTATTCCTGTTACGATGGAACTGGGCGGTAAATCACCCAATATTTTCTTCCCATCAATTGCCGACCATGACGACGACTTTTTTGATAAATGTATTGAAGGTGCAGTACTTTTTGCTGTCAATCAAGGCGAAGTTTGTACCTGTCCGAGTCGTATATTGGTACACGAAAGCATCTATGATAAGTTTATGAGTAGAGTTATTGAGCGTACAAAAGCAATCAAAATGGGCGACCCAATGGATCCGAATACCATGATGGGCGCACAGGTTTCTAACGACCAATACGAAAAAATACAATCATATCTCAAACTGGGTATCGAAGAAGGTGCCGAGTTGCTTTGTGGCGGTGCTGCACAGCAATTAGACGGTGATTTGGCAGGCGGCTATTTCATTCAGCCAACTTTGTTTAAAGGTCATAACAAAATGCGAATCTTCCAAGAAGAAATCTTTGGGCCAGTTGTTTGTGTAACAACCTTCAAAACGACCGAAGAAGCCATTGCTATCGCAAACGATACACTCTATGGCTTGGGTGCAGGCGTTTGGACGAGAGATGCCCACGAGTTGTATCAAGTACCACGTGCCATTCAGGCAGGTAGAGTTTGGGTAAACTGTTTCCATTTATACCCAGCACATGCACCGTTTGGGGGCTACAAGAAGTCTGGTTTTGGTCGTGAAAATCACTTGATGATGTTAGGCCACTACCGCCAAACTAAAAATATGTTGATATCATACAACAAAAATAAATTAGGATTCTTTTAGCGTTTAAGGCGTTAAGCCAAGAGTTCCAACACAAAAAAAACAACAAACCGATAAGACTTTTCTTATCGGTTTGCTTTAATTTTATATTATGACAAAACGAGTAACCATTGGCCCAGAGGCCATTGCAGTTGTAAACGATTTAAAAAGTCGTTTCGGTGATTTAATGTTTCATCAAAGCGGTGGCTGCTGCGACGGCTCACAACCAATGTGCTTTGAAAAAGGCGATTTTAAATTGGGCAATGTTGATGTGTGCATTGGCACAATCGAGGGTTGTGAGTTTTGGATGAGCAAAGACCAATTTGAATATTGGCGACATACTCAGCTATATATCCATGTGGTGCCAGGTCGTGGTTCTAGTTTTTCGTTAGAAATCCCGATGGGACTGCGGTTTTTGACACAATCAAGAATGTTTACAGAATCAGAAATACTTGATTTGGAACCACTCAAATTTGTGGAAGACTAACTCATAGTTTTTTGTTCAACAATTGTTGATATTGCCGTGGGGTAATGCCCTCATAATGCTTAAAAAGCCTTATAAAATAGTTGCTGTCTTCAAAACCTGCTTCATAAGACACGTTTTTGATGTAAATATCCTTGTTAGCCAAATAGCCTTTGGCTAACTTTATTCTTTCCAAAATTACAAACTCAACAGGGCTTACACCCAGCTCTGCCTTAAAAAGTCTATACAGGCCAGAGGTACTCAAACCTGCATTTTTTGCAATTACTTTCAAGTCAATTTTCTGACCAATTTTTTCTCTCAGTAAGGCAATCAAATGCAATAATATTTGGTTTGTTGCTTTGGTTGTGCCTGCCGTAATGCCTTTTAAAGTCTGTGATTGAATGATTTTAATCAATAATTCTTGAAGTGATAAATCTGCCAATGTGTCTTTAAAAATAGAAGTACTTTGGCATATCTGAATGATTTTACCAATCAAAACGGCCATTTCTTGGTTATTTTCAAAGTAAAAATTACTTTCGTCTAATTGCCAAAAGTTATTGTGGCCTTCTTTTGGGTATTTTTCATTCAAAAAATCAAGGATATTGACAATTTTTTTATTATCAATCGCCAAAGCCAAACACTGCGTAGGATTTTCAAAAGAAGCCTCTGGAAAATCAATTTTCATTTCTGTATTTGACGGAACAATTACTGTTTCGCCTGGCACATAGTCAAAGCCCTCGTTGTCAAAAAGGTGCATTATTTTTTTGCCTTTCAGCATACTCGTAACCACCAAATCAGTAAATTGTAGAGGAACTAAGGCTGATTTTTGATAGGTTTCAAACAAATTTAATTCACAATTATCTAAGTTATAAACCGTTCTGTTTTCGACGAGTGTTTTTAGTAGTTTTTCGTTGGTCAGACTTGGTAAAACATTGATCTTTCGGTTAATCATTTTGAATGTATTTTTATCAAATATACTGTATTTTCAACAAATTAGTTTTGCGATTTTTATGAAAAAGAGTTTTCTCAATATTTTTTAAAATAAGAAACACCCCAAAGAACCAGCAAGTTTATTTGTGTGAGGCAAATGGTGTAAGAAACATAGCTCTTTGACAGTTTTGGTAAAAGATTAAAAATCGTAGAAATTGTGTTGTTTTAAGTAGTCGTGAGTATGTAGTCTGGTGTCCTGAGTTAAATACAGTGCTGTTAATCAGTAAGTTATCAAAATTAAAACACCGTTTTAGTTTTGAATAAATACTTAAATTGCTGACTACTATAAAACCTATTTGTATAAAATGGTATCGGCCAGAGGCCGCTTGATAGTCATCACTCGGTAAAACCAAGCGACGGCCTAAGCACGCCTTTCGATTTTGTGTAACATCACTATTGGTGTAAATCAAACGGTGCAAGAAACTATTTAATTTTTAGAATTAGCGTTAAATTTTTTCTGTCTGCGTATTTTGATAGCTTTTCAATCCTTGCAGAGCCGTGTAGTGTTCTGTTTTTTTGGGATAATATCCTGTGCCATTATATTCTCGTTTGTGAAGGGCGTTTTTGCAAGCCTCTGAGCAGCAGCCGTCCATATCCCAGCCACAGTTTTCGCAAACAGGTATGTGGTCGTTGCAGGTTGGGTTGGCGCAATTTATCATTCGGTCGTTGGGGGTATGGCAAATATGACAGGTTGAAATGATAGTAGGATTGACCGCATTGACCTCGACTGTAAGCCGATTGTCGAAAACGTAACACTTACCATCAAAATTTTCGCCACCTTCTTCCAAACCATATTTAATAATACCGCCATGGAGCTGATATACGTTCTCAAAACCGTTTTCTAACAAATAAGCACTTGCTTTTTCGCATTTGATACCCCCTGTGCAGTAAGTAACTATTTTTTTGCTTTTTAGGTGTTCAATCTCGTGAATGTGGTCGGGTAGGTCTCGTAGATTTTCCATATCAAACGTAACTGCATTCTTAAATTTGCCTACGATATGTTCATAATTAGACCGCATATCAACCAGCACTACTTCTGGGTCAGTTTCCAACAATGTCTTTAACTCGGCGGGCTCTAAATGCTGACCTGTTCTGACAAGCGGATTGACCCCTAAATCTGAATGGACAATTTCGTTTTTGACTCTGACGTGCATTTTTTGAAAAGTATGCTCGTCTGAATAATCTATTTTAAAATCAATGGTCTTGAAACGCTCATCAGACTTGACCCACTTCATGTATGTATCACAATCGTCTATCAAGCCAGAAACTGTACCGTTAAGTCCTTCTTGGGCAATAATAATACGACCCAGCAGGTTGTTATCGACACAAAACTGATGGTGTTCGTCTCGGTAAGCGGCAGTATCTTCGATGTGGCTGTAACAATAATAGAGTAGTACGGCGTATTTTTTCATAGTCTCAATAAAATTCTACCACAAAATTACGAACCTAATTTGAGAATTTGAGTAATTAAGATGAATTATTGAAATTAGTTATTGCATGAAATCATAGATTATTTTTTACGCTAAGTAGGTCATTATAATTAGTTTAGATTATTTTGTAATTTTGCTCTATGGGACGGGTAAATACACCAATATTAGATTCGGAGGCTAAAAATGCCTTA
>JAYVJH010000739.1:0-5905 GCA_043769455.1 Runella sp.
TAAGGCATTTTTAGCCTCCGAATCTAATATTGGTGTATTTACCCGTCCCATAGAGCAAAATTACAAAATAATCTAAACTAATTATAATGACCTACTTAAATTCAATTATTTAAAACAAAAAATAGTATGTATCCTCCACACCTTGTTGCCCCTATGAAATCTGACTTAACAAATGTCGGTTTTCAAGATTTAACATCTGCCGAAGCGGTAGATAATTTTATGGCCAATGCCAAAGGCATTTCGTTGGTCGTTGTCAATTCAGTTTGTGGCTGTGCTGCAGGTGCTTGCCGCCCGGGCGTTAAGGCCGCTGTGAGTCGCAGTGAAGCCAAACCCGACAATATGGTAACGGTTTTTGCTGGTGTAGATAGCGAAGCCACCGCCAAAATGCGTGAATATTTCTTGCCTTACCCACCCTCATCGCCAGCTATTGGTATTTTTAGAGACAACGAACTCGTACACTTCATCGAACGCCACCACATTGAGGGTCGGTCTGCCGAAATGATTGCCGAACACTTGCAGATGGCTTTTGAAGAATTTTGCGAAGCTGCGTAAAACAGATGTAAGTAGTTGCGTAAAATTGCCTGAAACTATAAAATAGCTGTTTTGATAGATAAGTATCTTATTATCAATAAATTACAAACACTCAAATCTCGCATCTAAAATCTCGTATCTACTTATGGTGTAAGATGTAAAAATAGCATACATCTTACACCATACATCATAAAAATATTGGTTACTTATTTTGCAAGTCAAAGATTTTGGATTATGTTTGTAGTGTAATTACGCACTAAGCGAATTTTCGCTACAATCAAATTTCATTAACTATGAGCCAGCGAGTCTATATTTTTGATACCACCCTCCGTGACGGCGAGCAAGTGCCAGGCAGCCAGTTAAAGACCGAAGAGAAAATTATTGTTGCCAAAGAACTTGAAAAACTCGGTGTGGACGTTATCGAAGCGGGCTTTCCGATTTCAAGTCCAGGCGACTTTCGTTCGGTTGTTGAAATCTCAAAAGCAGTGCGCCAGCCTACTATTTGTGCGTTGTCTCGTGCTGTCATTGGCGACATTGATGCGGCAGGCCAAGCCCTCAAATATGCCGAGCGTGGCCGTATTCATACAGGGCTGGGTGCGTCCGACATTCATATTTTCCATAAGTTCAATACCACTCGTGAGGCCATTCTCGAAAGAGCGATAGCTGCCACCAAACACGCCAAAACCTATGTCGAAGACGTTGAGTTTTATTGTGAAGACGCTGGCCGTGCCGATTTGGGCTTTTTGGCTATATTGGTCGAAGGGGTCATCAAGGCAGGTGCAACGGTTGTAAATATTCCAGATACAACTGGCTATTGCTTGCCTGATGAATACGGCAAAAAAATAGCCTATCTCTACGAAAACGTACCCAACATTCATAAAGCCACTATCTCAATCCATTGCCACAATGATTTAGGATTGGCCACAGCCAATACCCTATCGGGCATAGCCAATGGTGCACGCCAAGTAGAGGTAACGATGAACGGCATTGGCGAGCGTGCAGGCAATACATCGCTCGAAGAAGTAGTGATGGCGCTCAAGGTACGCAAAGAGTTAGGCTACGAGACGGGCATCAATACCCAGTTGATTTATCCCACAAGCCAATTAGTATCTAAAATGATGCGTATGCCCGTGCAGGCCAATAAGGCCATTGTAGGCCGCAACGCCTTTGCACACTCATCTGGCATACACCAAGACGGCTTTCTAAAAAACTCGCTTACTTACGAAATCATGAACCCGCATGACGTAGGCGTGGACAAATCGTCTATTGTACTCACGGCTCGTAGTGGCCGCCATGCGCTCAAACATCGATTAGAATTACTTGGTTTTGAGTTCGATAAATCTGTTTTAGATCAACTATATACCAATTTTCTGGAAGTAGCCGACCTCAAAAAAGAAGTAAACGATGGCGACTTGGTAGAGCTGGCACAAGTCTTAGATTTGGCAGTAGCTTAATTTTTCGCCCACCTTGTTGCCCTGTTTGCTGCGGTTGCGTTTGTTGGGCCTCTCTCATGGAGTTGGGTCTGAAAATGTGGCGATTATATGAAGCAATCTTTGGTTAAATAATTGACAATCAATTATTTAACCAAAGACCAAAGACCAAAGACTCAGCAAAAAAATAGTTTTGGTTATACAAAACAAATAGACTATGTTTGAGAAAACTAAAACCAGCATAGCCTATGAAACTATTAGACAACTACAACCTCTCGCCCGAAGTACAGGCATACATGCGCCAACATTTAGTATGGCAGCAGCTTCCCAAAAACACAATACTGTTTTCTAAAGGGCAGACCTGCAATGCTGTTTATTTTATTGAAAGCGGAATAGCACGGGGATTTTATGACGACAAAAATGGCGAAGACACAACCGCTTGGTTTGTGCAAAGCGGCGATTTCGTTTATTCGTCCTACAATATTTTGAACAGGCTACCCGCCTCCGAAAGTGTGCAGTTGTTAGAGGCCTCAACGGTAGTATCTATACCGCTCATAACGCTCGACTACATTTATACAACCTACCCCGAAACAAAAGAGATTAGCAACAGCATCATCGAAAAACATACACAGCTTTTGATAGACTTCACAAAAGTGTTGCGACACCAAACGACCGACCAACGCATACGCTGGTTTACCGAAGTGTATCCTACTATTTATGAGCGTGTACAAAAGCAACACATTGCGAGCTACCTCGGTATGTGCCGTGAGGCGGTGAGCCATGCCCTAAGTGCCAAACACAAAAAATAAATACACCAACATCTATTGATATTTTTCACGTTAGTTTTTGACTTTTTTCACATCAACTTTTGAATTTTACCACACGATTGTTCTGATTAAACCCCCGTACTTTGTAAACAAGTAAGCCCCCCAGACATCTTGGCGGACAACGGGGGGCTTATGTGTCTTAATCACTTAATCAAAACACACGCAAAATTATGCAAAAGTTTTTTCTAAAAATAGGCTATGCTGGCTTATTTCTAATCTTCTCAATTGGCTGCTCGCCCGATTTGTCGAGTAATCAGCCTCGAAAAATGACAATTGTGCTGCCTAAATCTCAATTTGGGTCATGTAGCGCAAACTCGCCACTGACAGGGTCTGTAGTAATACAAGTCTTGGGTTATGTAGGAAATGGTAATGCAACGGATAAATTTGGTTCGCCAAATACATTCAATCTTGATCTTTCCAGTACCTCGTTTGACCAATCGTATGAAGTTGATATTCCGAATGCGGGTGCGGCAGGGTTTCAAATGTTCGTAACAACTGATTGTCTTGATTGTGCTCGGTTCTATAGTTCTGCTTGCGCCATAGTAAATCCAAAAGGGCGTGTAACCTATCAAGACGTGAGATTATATGCCAAAACTCAAAATGCTCCCAGTATTGAGTACGCTGTGTTATCTCAAAAAAGTGTCGCTTGCTGTAATTAACAATCTAAAAAAATAATAACATGAAAAAAATACATTTAATTCTCGCTTTTACCTTTTTGATTTTAGGGGCTTGTTCAACACAAACACCCGACACAAAAAACCCTGACATATTTAATTCTTGGAGTAAAAGTTTAAAAGATACGCCAAATGAAATAACTATTATCGCCAATGGCCTTATACAATCTCCTGATAATCCTGTCATCTCCGTTTCAAGTGTTTTACCCGAATTTGGCGATTATAAATCTGCTCGTATGAGTGTCAATGAGTTAGAAATTCCAGAAAACATACAACACCCAATTAGATACAAGACATTTTCTCATACAAATAGTAACTTCGATAAGGCTAAATTATTATTTGGGAGAAATATGAATTTGTTAATATCCAATGGTGTTAAAAATGCACGTACATCAGCAGAAACTGCGCCATATATCCCACAAATCATCAATATGAAGATTTCTGGTTCTGATATAGCAAGCGAAAGCATCAACCTAAATAAAGATTTGGTTATTCGGTGGAATATGGATAAAAGTAATGCTAAGCCTGTAGTAGTAATTGTTACTGGACAGCTATCACCAAAATCTGAGATTATATCAATCGTAAAGGAGACTCCTGACAATGGTGAAATCATTATTACTAAATCTGACTTAGAAAAAATACCAGCTAATTCGTCTGCCTCTATTACCGTTTCAAGGGGTAATCAGGAAATTTTAAATATGGACGGAAAAAATGTTAAAGTTTCTGCCGTTACATACTCTGCCAACATAGGTCTAAAATTCATTAGATAAATATTGGTACTCAGTCTCTTTAACTTCTATAATGTCCAATGAAATCAGTATTATGTCTTATATTATTCGTTAGTAGCCTAACTGTTGATGTAAAATGTCAAGTAGGTAAACAGCAAATTATTGGTGCCATAGGAATAGACTACTCCGTGGGTAAGAATACATTTCATAACGATGTCATTCAAGGAATAAATATAGTTTGGTCATCAAACGTTAGGTATCGCTGCCCTAATTTGAGACTTAATGTAGAATATAGTTACCGTTTAATTCCAAAATTTTCGACAGGTACTAAAATTCTACTCAACCTGATCTTGGAAGATAAATACACCTACATAACACGACCAAATAGTATTTTAAAAACATATTCATCTCTTTCGTTGGGATTGATTGAAAAATATTGGTTGAATAGCAAAAACTCCATTCAAACAGATATCGGTTACACATTCAAAAACTTATCTTTTAATGGTTTTGAAGAATCAGGGGGTGGATTTATAGAGGTAAGTATTTCTAAAAATATTTTCAAAAACACAATAATATCAATTGGATATAGATTTCAATCTGAGACCGTTACTGCAAACTGGGATAAAATAGGAATTATGGGGCTGGTTGGCACAAGTAGTTCCAAACAATACCGCAACACAATATTCGTTCAACTACCAATAATAATGTTGAGATAAAAACAATTGTCTTACTATTTTTGATACATTCCATGAACTACATCGCCGCCGTGTAGTTCATGGAATGTATGTGTTATAGCTTTTCGTTTCGTGGTCTGGGCAAACCTGATAAAGCGACACATACAAAAAAATAAAGTCTATGAAAACTATAAAAATATCTATCGCTTTTTTATTTTTACTATCTATGGCCTCATGTCTTCGTGAAAACCTAATTACAGATATAGAAATACCTAATGTAATACCTAAACCAGTTGTGTATGGTCTTTTTACGCCTAACTCAGACAGTTTGCAAATTAATCTTAGATGGGCTTTACCTATTGGACAGGCTAACAATTTAGAAAACGATGCTATTGACAATGCACAGGTATGGTTATCGACTACCAATAAAACAGATAGTATAATTCTACCATTGCGTAGAAGAGGTGTGTATAGCATTGCTCAAAAATATTTTAAACTAAGCATAGGGCAATCGTACACAGTAAAAATCGTTATACCAAATCAAAAAATAGTGAGTACTCGTTTTCAAATTCCTAATAAAGCAGCTAAATTTTATAAAATCGAATATAGCAAAGCAATTCAGAAGTACGGTGGTTGGAGTCGCAGTGTCAATAAAAAATGGTACGATGTATCAGCTATGCCTTCAATGCTACGTTATTACACAGCCGAAAAAAGTATTTTTAATGACCAATGGGTGGTATATCTTCACGATGATACATCGCAAGAAAGAATCGGCGACTTATTGAGTGAATATGGAGATATAGGCTCTAATCTCAAAAATGCTAATCATGTATTTTATTTAATCACTACCGAAAAACCCGTTTATGATTTTTTAAAAAACAGCAATATAATGGACGAAATAATCAAAGCTAAGAACGTTGATTTATTGACATCTTTTAAAGGCATAAGTAGGTCATTATAATTAGTTTAGATTATTTTGTAATTTTGCTCTATGGGACGGGTAAATACACCAATATTAGATTCGGAGGCTAAAAATGCCTT
>JAYVJH010000740.1:0-4661 GCA_043769455.1 Runella sp.
GGTGGCCGCTTTTATTAGTTCTATTATTTTTATATTCTAATAATTTTACTTGATTTCTTCGCAAACAATTTTCTTTTCTTCAAACTGCTTTAAAATTCCATCAATCGTTTTGATATTATCAGAAACTACATCTTCTTCTTTGACGGCTTTGGCTTTTGTAAAAAATGGCAACGCCTGCTTGAATTTACCACACACTCTACCCTCAACTATTTTGCCTTTTTCGTTATATTCTTTCATATCCATCACATCGACAGACGATTTCATCTCCGCAGCTTCGTTGTAGTAATACACACCCATGTTAAAAAGCGCATCATAATTGGCGGGTTCGGCTTTCAGTGCCTTTAAGTACGAATCTTTGGCTAATGTTTTCCGCTCGTTCTGTTTAGCTGTCAATTCAACTATTTTTGCATTGATGACCTCAATACTCCCCACAACTTCCAGCTCTTTCTTGGCGGCAGCTACCTCGGCTTTATTTTCGTCAATGATTTTTCTGTTGTCTTTTTGACTAGTCTCAGTTAGTGATTTCTGACGCTTTAATTCTGCATTCTTAGGTTGTTTTTTAATTAAGTCGCTCAAACGCTTAATTTCATCGGCAAATACTTTATCTGTTTCTTCAGAATCTTTCAAATGTCGCTCGGCATTTATCAGCTTTTTGGGTGCATCTTTGAGTTTGCGAATTTCTGTTGAGAAACCACTTGCTAAATTATCGTGCAAAATTCCAGTATTGAGTGCATACTGGGCATTGGTTGGTTCGAGTTCTGTTAGTTCTGTAAGGCCAGCTAATGCCTCAGCAGTTTTGCCAGACTCTAAAAGTGCATTGACACGCTCGGCCTTAAAAGCATTCTTTTGAGATGGTATTGCTATCATTCCCTTCTCTAAAATTAAAATAGCTTTGTCTGTCATTTTTTCTTGACGATACAACTGCGACAATAGCTGAAAGTTACCTGGGTCTTTACCGCCATTGGCAATATACATTTCCATTTGGCTTGATGCTATTGCCCCAAACGACTTGGCTTTTTCTTTTAACTGGGCAATAGTCGCTTCGTCTCTGGGGTTTGCACTTTCTAATTTAGAAATTCTGCCGTTTAGTTCGGACTGACCTTGTAACGCACCATATCCACCATATACTGGTGCCAAAGTATCGGAAGGCTGAATGACCTCGGCCAACATAAAATATTTTATTGACTCTTCGTATTTTTTTGATTGAAATTTTTGCGCTCCATTTGTCAATAAACCTCCTCTCAAATTTACGCCCTCGTCTGCACCCCCACCCGATAGGTATTTCTGGGCATCTTTTGTTATTTTTCCAGGCTTTACAGCATCTAATTCTATGGCTTTCTTAAAGGAATTGTACGCCTCCAGAGAACCGCTTGAGTCTATCATAGCAAAGCGTTGGCCTATACCATCGTATATTTTACCTCTATCAAACCAAGTTTGTGGTTTGTTTTTTTTCTTTTCGTCCAAGATAGCTTTGTCGCTACTCTCTTTTTCTTTTTTTGTGGATTCTATCATCGCCTTGTCCAACATATCTTGTCCAATGGCACTGTATGCAAACAATCCAAATACTGACACTAACACCGTTTTTTTCATTTGTAGATATTATATTTTGTTTTAAATTTATTTTTGTAGAACACTTGCACGCATTAACGCTTATTCTGTTGTTTCATTGTTTTGTACTTCAACATTTATAGTGTCTGGGATTTCTCCGCCACTCTCCTCTCCCACTACTACTGTTTCATTTTGGATTCTGGTAACTGACGAAATCTCATCGCTATTGTTTAATTTAATCAATTTTACGCCTTGGGTATTGCGCCCAGCAGTTCTGATGGCAGCTACAGAGGTTCTGATTGTAATACCCGATTTGTTGATAATCATCAAATCGTCGCCATCTGATACTTCATTGATAGCTACCAGATTACCCACTTTTTCTGTAACATTAAGTGTAATCACACCTTTGGCACCACGATTTGTAATTCTATAATCGGATATTTCTGACCGCTTACCATAACCGTTTTGAGACACTACCAGCAATTGGGTATCTGGGCGGCTCACGCACAACATTCCTATTGCTCGATTGTCGGGGTCTTCGCCGAGCTCTATACCTTTTACACCTATTGAGCCTCGACCTGTTGGCCTTACTCTGGTTTCGTTAAATCTTACTGCCCTACCCGCTTTTGAGGCTATTATGATTTCGTTTTCACCGTTCGTCAATGCAACGTCCAATAATCTATCGCCTTCGTTGATTGTTATAGCAATAATGCCATTGGTACGTGGGCGTGAATAGGCTTCGAGTAAGGTTTTTTTGATAATACCCGACTCAGTACACATTATGATGTAATTGTTGGCAATATAATCAGCATTTTTTAGACTAAGCGTATTGATAACGGCACGAACTTTGTCCCCAGATTCAATATTTATCAAGTTCTGAATCGGACGGCCTTTTGAAACTTTGCCACCTTCGGGTATTTCATAGACTTTGAGCCAATACAAACGACCAAATTCTGTGAAAATCAATAAATGATTGAGCATTGTGGCAGCAAAAAGATGTTCCGTAAAATCATCGTCTTTGGTTATTACACCACGAGAGCCAACTCCACCTCTGCTTTGAGTACGGTATTCGCTGAGTGCAGTACGTTTTACATAGCCTTGACGAGAAATAGTGATAAGCATATCTTCGTCAGCAATCATGTCTTCGTCAGAAAACTCCTCTGCGGCATATTCAATTTTAGAACGACGTTCGTCTCCGTATCTGGCTTTGATTTCGGCCAGTTCTTCTTTGATTATTTCAAATTTACGAGGTTCATTTGCCAAAATTTCGTTTAAGAAAATAATGGTTTTCATTAGTTCATCGTACTCCGAAGTGATTTTATCACGCTCTAAGCCTGTCAAACGGCGAAGTGTCAATTCGAGAATGGCACGGGCTTGTATTTCGCTTAATATTCGTCCTGCCTGACCTGCTTCCATGTCAAACGAATCAACAATATTTAAGCGTGTCAAACCACTCAACAAAAATTCAGCTTTCTGGTCGTTGGTCATAAATTCCCCAGCCATCAAGCCGTTTCTTGCTTCTTCTGGGTCTTTTGATCTACGAATGAGCGCAATAACTGCATCAATATATTCTTGGGCTATGAGTAGTCCTACCAAAATATGCGCCCGTTTTTCTGCTTCACGCAAGTCGAACAATGTACGTCTGGTAATTACCTCGACCCGATGTTCCACATAGGCTTTAATGAGGTCTTTGAGGTTCATTATCACAGGGCGGCCATTGAGTAGGGCTACATTGTTGATACTAAACGAACTTTGAAGAGGCGTATATTTGTATAAATTATTGAGGACAATATTAGGAATGGCATCTTTGCGAAGTTCAAAAACGATTCTGATACCATCTCTGTCCGACTCATCTCTAATACCCGAAATACCATCTAATTTTTTGTCATTTACCATATCGGCTATACGCTTAATCATTTCCGATTTATTTACCATATATGGTATTTCGGTAATAATGATTTGCTCACGGCCTGTTTTGGTTGTCTCAAAATTTGAAACAGCCCGCATTATAACCCGACCTCGTCCAGTTTCAAAGGCAGCTCTAACACCCTGATAGCCATAAATAATCGCTCCAGTAGGAAAATCTGGGGCTTTGACGTGCTGCATCAATTCGGCTATCGTAATATCGTGATTGTCGATATATGCCATTACACCATCTAAAACCTCAGACAAATTATGGGGTGCCATATTGGTAGCCATACCAACGGCAATACCTGACGAACCGTTTAGAAGCAAATTAGGTAATTTGGCAGGCAACACCGATGGTTCAGAATCTGAGTCGTCGTAGTTAGGCTGAAAATCAACGGTATCTTTGTTAATATCAACGAGCATCTCTTCGGCGAGTCTTCTCAAACGAGACTCCGTATAGCGCATGGCCGCAGGCGAGTCGCCGTCTATTGAGCCAAAATTGCCCTGACCGTCGATAAGTGGATAGCGAAGCGACCAAGGTTGTGCCATTCTGACCATTGTATCATAAATCGCCGTGTCGCCATGTGGGTGATATTTGGCCATAACGTCTCCCACTGTACGAGCCGATTTTTTATACGCTCGGTTGTGCAAAAAGCCATTCTCAAACATCGTATAAAGCACTCTACGGTGTACTGGTTTAAGGCCATCACGGGCATCGGGTAAGGCACGAGAAATGATAACCGACATCGAGTAGTCAATGTAAGCCGTTCTCATCTCGTCTTCGATATTGATAGGAATAAGGTGACCGGTGTTTTCGGACATAATGTTATTGAAAATGATTATTTTAAAATAATTTCTGAATAATAAACGTGTAAAACAATAATATAGCTACACATTTACACAAATTTCGTCAATTTCTCTGATAATACAAAACCTACTTTTTTTGCTTTCTCCGACGGTTGTCATCAGCAGATTTTTTTGCAGCGATAGTTCGTTCAATCCCAAAAAAATGGATACGAGGAAAAGTACCTCTACCCCTTACTATTTGGCCCCCATGCGAGTGTTCATAACGAACTTGGCAACCTCTAATGGTACATTGCCTATGCCAACACGAAGAAAGACTAACTACAAAAAATAAGGGTATAGTTAGTCTCCAAAAAACAAAATACAGTAATCTTGCTTTCATAAATATATCATTTTTTTTG
>JAYVJH010000741.1:0-1840 GCA_043769455.1 Runella sp.
TGATAGTATGCTTCTCTTTTGCGAAGAGAAAAAGCCGAAGGCGCCCAAAAATAGCGAGTAGAGTTTGGGTTTTCAAACCAAAATTGACCATTTACATTAATACCTTCTATTTTTTTGATAGATACTACATTGGCCATATCAACTGTTATTTCACCAATATTATCGCTTTTAAGAAATATATTTTGCCCAGACATAGACTGTAAAATACCAATCAAATCGGTGCCATCTTTGAGCGATATTTTTACACGACTATTCATTAGCGAACTGTCTGGCACAATAGCCGTTTTGATGGGCGTGGCCAATGGCGTAGTAGGTTGTTGGGCATGAGCTGCCAAGGCTATAAGCGCAAAGGCGAGGCATTTTAGTAGTGTTTTCATGTTGATTTTTCGTTAATTATGATGTTAATTTCAAGCAATAACGCTACTATTACGACACCATTTGAAAATATGGTAAAAAAATAGTTTTTTATTATAAACTTTTCATTGCTCACACGCCCTAATCTTCGCTTCGGACTTTAAAAAGTCTTTTGAGCCAACCTTGTTTTTCGCCTTCTTCGGATTTTTTATCTTGTTCATTCCAGGCTGTTTTCGATATTTCGGTCAAGTCGGGTTGGCCAGCGTCCACCCAAGCCGTAAACCAAAAATCGCCCACCATTTTGGCTGAGTTACGCATTTGTCGCTCTACTTGCCGAGCCAGTAGCTGGTGGTAGCGTACCGAAAACTCTCTCGAATAAGTTTTGACAATTACTCCGTTGCGGTCTTCGAGTACATATTTTGTGTTGTCTTTAAACTCCGCAGAGGTTATACTTTCAAATTTTAGTACACTGTCCAAAGCCATATTTGCACCACGCACAGCCGTCCAAGCACGTAATGCTACTTTACTTTCGTACTGTGCCGAGCCAGTCAGCAGGTCGTAGTCGTCGGCAAAAAGCTCAGGCAATCTCGATTCCCAAAAAGCATGAATCCCCTCTTGGCCGCTTAGTTGGCCGTTGTAGTTGCGAGTAGTGTGGAGCGGTACGTTGGCATCGGCTATATAATGCCCCAAATCGGCGGCCAATCTTAGAATATTCCGAACATTTTTTTCTCTAAATGCTTCCGTGAGTCTGTATTTATATTGCTGAATAGCCCAAGGCACTACGCCGTGCATCAGTAGCGAGTCTTCGCCATAGCGTTCGGTAGCTTCTTTCCAATAGAGCGGCAATTTATAAGCGGCACTGTCGCCGTAGCTTTCTAAGTCAATATAATGGCGAGGTGCTTCGCCCACAACTGCATAACGGCGGCGGTCGGGATTAACCGAGTTTTCGGTCAGATAATCAATGTTTTTTTTGAACAAGACCATCATCTCGGGTGGCAAAGTAAAAACCGCCAAACGATTGATGCGTTGATGCGCCCAAAATCCCCAAGTCGAAACAGTAGTTTGGGTACGAAATCCAGTCAAAAAACAGAATATTAAGGTTATAATTAAAAATATTTTTACTTTTTTGCTATGAAATAATTGCATACAACAAAATTTTATTTGGAAATATTCATTTTTTTGATTTTTGTAATATTCTAAAATATTAGTTTGAATTGACTTGAAATATAACGACAAATTATTGAAAAACACAAAAGTTAGTTGTCGATACAGCCACTTTGGGATAATCAACCTAAAATAAGCCTAATTATACTTCTAAAAAGGTAGAAAGTAGCTACTACAAGTATTTGGTCTTGCGGGTATTTGTCAATTTACTATTTTGTAAAACAGTATTTTTATAGAATTAGTTAAATTTTATATTGAAAATATACAATTACTGAAACTATTGCGTTAATTTTGCGTCATAGTCTCAGTACAAGGCTCTTAG
>JAYVJH010000742.1:0-6299 GCA_043769455.1 Runella sp.
TCTTCTTTTTTAGCACCACAAGCAGCCAATGAAAGCATACCTGCTACGAACAATAATGACATTACTTTTTTCATATCTTTGGTTTTTTTTAAGTTTACAATGCAAATGTACGATGATAAAAAGCATATATCCAAATTTTATTAAAAATATTTTAATTTTTTTTTAATAAAATATTTTAGTTTCCAAAAAATGTCTGTTTTTGTACGAAGTATAACTTTTTGTATTATTTTTGTACAAAAAGTTATACTTCGTGATATTAAGAAATATATTTAGCCATTTAGAAAATCATTTGTCAAAACCACAGGCAACTGTCATAACTGGTATGAGAAGGGTTGGTAAAACTACTGCGTTGAAGTTTCTTTTAAACAAGGCGTTGCATACCAATAAGTTGTATTTGGATTTGGAAAAAATAGAAAACAGAATTCTATTTAGCCAAAATAACTATCAATCAATCGAAGTTGGTTTACAGGCATTGGGGCTTGTACTCAACTCTTCGTCAATATTGGCTTTGGACGAAATACAACTTGTACCCAATTCGCCAAGTGTCATTAAATATTTGTACGATACCTATTCTATTAAATTTATCTTGACAGGTTCGAGTTCGTACTATCTTAAAAACCACTTTACAGAAAGTTTGGCTGGGCGAAAACGTATTTTTGAGATGTTTCCACTTAGTTTTGATGAGTTTTTGGCATTACGTGGTTTTGAATATTCACAGTTCGTAGCGACTGCTCGCAGGCCATTTTCAGTGTCTATTTATGCTATTTTTAAACAAGAATATGAATCTTTTTTACGATTTGGTGGATTTCCAGAAGTGGTACTGGCCGAAACAACAGATGATAAAATCGCATTTTTAAAAGATATTATCAACGCTTATATCGAGCTTGATATTAAACTTTTGTCTGACTTTCGGGTAAGCAATGACTTGTATAAACTTTGTCAATTATTGGCTTCTCACACTGGTAGTCGGATTGATATCAGTAAGTTAAGTAGTATTTCGGGTATTAGTCGTAGTAAATTAACTGAATATATGGCCTTGTTTGAATACACTTATTTTATTCATCTTGTACCATCTTTTACCAAAAATAAAGACAAAGAAATAGCAACTCAACGAAAGGTATATATTGCTGATACTGGTATGTTACAGGTTTTGGCGCAAGTAAGTAGTGGGCAAGTATTTGAAAATGCCATAGCCTTACAGTTACTGCGAATGGGGGAGGTGGCTTATTATCAGAAAAAATCGGGGCAAGAAATAGACTTTATACTTGACAAAACTACTGCTATCGAAGTTAAAGAAACACCCTCGTATTCAGATTTGAAAGTACTAAAATACCGTACGTCCGATATTGAATTAGAGAGTAGCTGGCTCGTAGGAAGGCATTTTACCAATAGTAACTTTCAAGATTGGTACTGGGGAGGCGGACTGTTTTAGTTTTACCCGAATCTTAACATCTTAATAGCCGTAATAGCTGCTTCGTCGCCTTTGTTGCCATGGATTCCCCCCGATCGGTCGAGGGCTTGTTGCTGGGTGTTGGGGGTGAGTACTCCAAAAATCACGGGTTTGTTGTATTTGAGAGATACGTTTGTGATGCCATTTGCTACGGCTTCACAGATAAAATCGAAATGGCGGGTTTCGCCCTGAATCACACAGCCAAGCGCAACAACGGCATCAATGTCTGTTTTTTGGGCATAGACTTGTGCGCCCAAACTCAGTTCAAAGCTACCAGGCACATTGGCTCTGATGATGTTGTCGGGCTGTACACCATTGTCTATCAGCGTTTTGTATGCGCCTTCAAACAGTTTTTCGGTTACTTCGGGGTTCCATTCTGCCACCACAATAGCAAATCGTTTGTTCGATACATCGGGTAGAGCTTCGGTCGAAAACTCACTTAGGTTTTTTGTCATCAGTCAGTATTTTTGTTATTGTTCCAAACAAAAGGGTAGCCATCTCTGAATAGCTACCCTTTTCTACGTCTGTCTGTCTATCAACAGTTTTGTTTGTTACTATTCAGCCTCTAAGAGTGCCATATATTTTTTTGCATTTAGGGCTTCGGCTGAGGTTGGGTATTTTTCCAACAAGTCGGCGTAAGTTCCGATGGCTTCTTTGTTTTGTTTTGCTTTTTCGTGTGCTATTGCCAGTTTCATGAGGTAGCTGGGCGTAAACTGGGCATTTGGCTTGTAGTTAGCGGCTTTTTCGTAGTAGCCAACGGCATCGCTTACTGCGTTTTTTTCCATATACGCATCGCCAATGAGCGAGTAAGCCCGAGCTTGCACCAATAAGTCTGACGAACTAAAAGATTTGAGTTGCTCTATTGCTTCATCAAACTTGCCTTGTTTTAGCAGAGCTGTTCCCATATAAAAGTGTGCTAAGTTGCCAGAGGCAGTACCACCAAAGTCGTCAGCGATGGCTTTCAGGCCGGGGCTGTTGGCAGAGCCTTTGAGTGCTTTATTGAGTGAGTCGGCCTCAAAAGCCAACACAGGTGCAAACATAGCTGCTTGAGCTTCTTCATCTTGGCTTTTTGTGTACCAGTTGTAGGCAAAGAATCCAAGTACAACGGCTACTACCGCACCAACTGCAATGTAGATGGTTTTTTGATTTTTGGCTAATACTTTTTCTACTTTACCTAACTCGTTGGCGAGACCTTCTGGCGATTCGATAAAATCTAAGCCTGAGTTTGTTTCTTGATTGCTCATTTGTGATTGACGATTATTATTGTTTGATGTTTGGCAATATATTTTTGGTTGCCTCTACAACTCAAACTTTTAAAACTTTTTTAATAAAATTTAAAAAACAGGAATTGGAGTGCAAAATTACTGAAACAGTTGGAATTGAAAAACAACTATTGATTATTTGTTTATATTATTGCCAAAAATGATGCCAAAACAGACTTTATGTTGCGTTTTTGTATTTATTTTTCAATATTACTCATCTCAACAAACTCGTGGACGCTCAAATTTCGGTCATCGACATAAAAGTTGGCAGCCGGTTTGCCCAATCTCAGTTCGTGATGCTTCACTCCCCAGCGTTGCATTTGGCCGCTCGTTACGTCCGTCCAGTCAATGCCAGTCATTGAGCCTCGGGCCGTAAAAAGTACAATCTGGTGGCCAGCCTCGTAGAGTTTATTAACGGCATCAATCACAGTTTGATTAGGTTCTGATAGGTTATAATCGTTATTGGGCGACAGTTGCGCTACTACACCGTCAATGTCCACCACAAAGGTTTTGAGTTTGGAGTCTGTTTGGTGTTGGCTCTGAACGATTAGCCGCTCGGCCTGTTCCCAATCTACCTGAAAATCAATGTCATTGAACTCCGCCATCAGATAGCCACCAATATTTTGGCCCGTCATTGAGTTTTGGTCTAGGAGTGTTGTGTAGCGCATTACGTCAATGCAGGCGTTTTGTAGATATACTTCGGGCAACGCCTGGCGGGGTTGGTTATAAGGTTCGGCTACGTTGTCGAGACGGAGGAGTGGTTTGAGTTGGTTGTTTTCTTGCATTATCCACATTTTGTAGGGAGTATGTGGTGCGGCACTCACCGAGCGTACACTGTCTAATTGCTCATTGGCAATTAGTTGGCCAATCATGGCATCAATATCGACCACTTTTCTGAACGGTGATGTGGGTCTTAGATGAACCACAATGTCGGGTTTGTAGCTTTCGTGGGTAGCGAGCCAGTTGAGTGTATGCCGAAATACTTCTAAGTCGGTTGTCAAGTCGCCCGAAATTTCGTCTGGTCGCAAGTACGGTACTTCTGCCCCAAAGGCTTCTGCTACTTGTTTGTAGTAAAGGCTGTCGGTCGATACGATAGTGCGGCTGATGTGCTTCGAGGCCAATGCTTGCTCAATAGAATAACCCATGAGTGGCTTACCTGCCAGCGATTTAATATTTTTGTCAATAATTGACTTTGACCCCTGACGGGCGGGAATGATGGCGAGAATATTCAAAATAAAATGGCTTTTGTTTGGTCAATATTCACTCAACAATTCTGAGGGTATTGACGTTCATAACTGGTTTTATTTTTTGGCCATCAAAACCCAATTACTTTTTACCGAGATTACTTCTGCAATTTTAGCAAAAACAACAGTCGGAATATCTATTTTGTGATCTACTAATTTTATGTTAAAGCTCGACTCCATCATTATTTGACCTTTGCCAACAGTTAGTTTGCCTTTTATGGTGCGGTCTTGTTTTATACCATGTATTTCGAGCGTTCCTTTTGCCGAAACATCATAGACTCCGTCTTTTTTGAAGTCAATCGTTTCCTGAATTTTACCCCTGAACGTAGCCGTAGGATATTTGTCAGACTCCATGTAGTTTTCATTAAAATGTTCTTGCATCAATTTGTTTGGAAACACAAACTGATTCATGGCCATTTTGATAGCAATCTCGCCTTTGGCAGTATTGATAATGGCCGCTGTGTTGGTGTTTTTGGCTGCAATGTTTTCGAGAGGTGTTTCCGAAAAAAATGAAGTTTCGCCTGTTTGGGTCAAAAATAGTTGTGCATGAGCCGACAAAGCCAATACCAACAAGAAAGATGTGATGAGGATTTTCATGGGTGCTATTTTTTAGATTTACCGTCGAAACTAAAAGTTCTTGAAAGATTGAAGCCATAAAAAATATCGCCTTTGCTCCATTGGCCAGTAGTTTGGCCTATAAACTGGCTCTCTACCATACTTCTTGAATTGGTAAAATGAAGCTGAAAAACGTGGCCGCCTGTCTCAATATCAAAACCTACCGAAAGACAATTAGTATAAATACTATTTCTATTTTGAGGATTGAGCCAATATTCTACATTGAGCGTTGTGCGTTTGCTTATCTTGGCTCGCCCACCCAAGCCAATAGATACCAGAGTGTTGGGATCGTTGGTTAGCTCGACTTTGTTTCGGTGTAGTATTGTTGGCGATATTTGAACAGAGATTTTGTCGTTCAGCTTGCGTGCTATCAGCAACTGACCACAATATGACTGTCTTTGTAGATTATCATTGAATCTAAAATCAGGTCCAGTTGGCATCGTAATTGTGGCCACGCTTCCAAAGACTGAAACGCTCACAGGCATATTTCGTTCGCCAGACGACTGCCGAAGTAGTTTATATTTGGCAAAATAATCATACGTTTTTTGATAGCCACTACGGCCTACACCAACCATAAAGTTGTCGGTTATACCATATTCAAATGCAATACGTGCTTTTGCTTGGTCAAGCCCCCAAAGTTCGCCAAAGCCAGAGTTCAAAGCCCCAAATCTATGTGAAATTCTAAAATCCATGTGCTTGGCGGCCATATTCTCAACCGAATGTCCATTGATGACTCTTGTAGATTTGAAAGTGGCCGTTGCGTAGTTGGTAACTGGCTTTGTGTCTTTGTCCAATTCGCCAAATAAATCATCTTGCGCCCACGAGGACGTTGCCCAGCAAAGAAACATGCAGGTTAGTAGCTTTTTCATAAAATTGTGTTTTTAAAACTTAAGTATTTACTGTGAGCGTTGTGCCGTTTAGGGTTGTAGTATAAATCCTCAACCCATTTCTGGCTACGGTATTTAGTCCTTTTCCATCTGTCGAGAATCTTGCACCATGCACAGAGCAAGTCCATTCGTTGTTTCTGAAAGTAATGGCATTGTTACCTTCGTGGCTACAAGTAACGGTAGCAGCTATATAGCTACCGTTTGAATTGGCTACTACTATTCCGTTTACAACCACAAACCCACCGCTGGTTTTAAGTCCAGCATTTGCGGCATCGTTTAGGTTTAGCGTAACACCAGCAGTAGGGCTTACGGTATTGCTCTCGTTTTGGCAGCTATCAAGCGTGTAAAGTGTAAAAAGGGCAGCGCCAGAGAAACCTATTTTCTTTAAAAATTCGTTGCGATTGATTTTTTCCTGTGTTGTCATAAAAAATTAAAGGGTTTGTTTGCTTGCAATACGACATTACATACGGCAAGGTTGAGTTTGTAGATTTGAAACGATATTTATTTAATAAAATACTACCTGCACCACAATTGGACTGAACCACAATGCGTAACTGTAAAATTAACGATTTTTGATAGTGCTGTGCGTTTATCGTATTAAATATCACTAACACAACAACTTAATGTAGCTCATAGTTTGGATTTAACGCAATATTTGGGAACATCATTACGCATCTTCGACAGGAAAGTATTGTGTATTTGTTTTTAAAATATCGGCTTGGGGCTTGATTGAGGGTGGGAGTATGAAAAGCGTTTAGCGTTTTTATTAAGTATTATAGCTCTTTAAAACCTGCCAGAATTATCAATAATCGCCCCCTGCGCCGCCACCGCCAAAATCGCC
>JAYVJH010000743.1:0-7030 GCA_043769455.1 Runella sp.
GTGTATTGATTACTGAAAACACAGAAGCGGCTATTTTATATGATTGGGCTTTTAATGCTGATAGGCAGTTGAGTGGTTTTATTGAATTTGTTTTGCAAAATGGTGGAGGTGTAGCTCGAAAAGTAGAGTTTGACGATGCCTATTGCGTTGGCCTAAGCGACAAATTTACGAGTACCTCCGATATTTCTACATCAAGAATGTTTCAGGTATTTTATGTACCCGTAACACCTCGTTTTAGACCTACTTTTAGAGGGGCTACTTTTTCTGAATATGTTGATAATGGATTACGGTTTGACCTAATTATCTCGGCATCAAAAATCAAAATCGGCAACATAGAAGTAACCTGTTTTTAAAAAAATGTTGTCGAATTTTAATGGTGAGATGACACGCAACCTCGAAAAACTATAAAATTTATTCACTCAATCACTCAGTAATTCAATCACTCAATATCCCCGTGGCTCGGCAAGTAAATACACATATTGAAATCGAAGGTGGAAAAGAAATCACCAGACACCTGGGGCTGACCATTGAGCAAGACTTGTTCAACCATCACCGCTTTGAGCTGCACCTGCCGTTTGAAGAATTGGAAGACAAAGGCGAGCATTTTTTTAACCAGTCGCACAAAGAGGTGATGGGCAAAAAAATCAATTTTTCGTTCAGTCCACGGTTGTTACAAAAAGGCCAAAAAGATACTTTTGAGTTTCAATTTCAAGGAATAATTACAGAAATACGGTTACAAAGTTTGTCAGACATGAGTTCGGCTTTTGTGTTAAAAGGCTACAGCCCAACTATAATTCTCGAAGATTCTATTCAGCGGCGGTTCTTTGATTTTCAGTCAATTAAAGACATTTTTAACAAGGTTTTAGAGACATATCCACAAAATATACTGAAAAGAATATTAAAACCAGAAACCAGTGAACAGCAATATTTTGTGCAATATGACGAGAGTAATTATACTTTTTTGAGCCGAGTAGCCGAGCGGCTGGGGGAGTGGTTTTATTATAATGGAACAGAGTTGATAATTGGCAAAAACGAAACCAATACCGTTGATTTTGTGGTGGACGGAATCCAGAAATTTGACATGGCGATGGTGCTACACCCCATTCATTTCAAAATGGAAAAATACTATTCGACCTCAGACCAAACTTTCAAGGCCGACTCGGCTTCGCAACAGGTTTCGGGGCTGAGTTCGTTGGGGCAGTTTACGATGGACGAGTCCGAAAGTTTATTTAGTCAGGCATCGCTCACACACCCTGACTTGTATGTTAGAGACCAAACAGCCTTGAACGAAGTCGCCAAAGCCGACAAAGCTGCACGGGTGGCTCAACTCATTGATTTTAAGGGTGCTGGCGAAAAGCCAGACCTAAGCGTTGGTACGGTTTTGAACGTAAAAGGCAACAGAATGAACGCCAATGGAAAGCCTTATGAGGAAAATTTTGGTAAATACAGAGTGCTGTCGGTCAAACATGAAGTAACGGCTTCGGGCAATTATAGCAACGAGTTTAGAGCCATTCCTGAGTCGTCTCAAAACCCACCACGCAATCCCAATGTTGTGCAACCAATAGGCAGGCCAGAACTGGCCGAAGTGATTGACAATGAGGACAATGATACTAAACTGGGACGAGTCAAAGTAAAATTTATGTGGGGGCAGTCCAATGACAAAGACCAAGAATCGGTATGGCTTAGAGTCGTCAAGCCTTATACTGGCGAGGGCAAGGGCTTTAATTTTGTGCCAGAACTCAAGTCGCAGGTATATATAGACTATGGCAACGGCAACCCCGAAACCCCGATTGTGATTGGTGGCGTATATCCAAAAGCAAAACACGGTGAGAAATATACGCACGACAACAATGCCACCAAAGCCATAGCGACACGCTCGGGCAATATGATTTTGTTTGACGATAGTGATGGAAAAAGTATGATTCGGATAGAACATCTCGAAAAATCTGAAACGTTTATTCACTTTAAATTTAATGACAAAAAAATCTTGATTCATGCCGAAGGTGGGGCTATTTCAATCAAAACCAGCGAACTAACGATAGATGCCGATAACGTTACTATCAATGCCAGTCAAAAATTCAAGGTCGAAGCAGGTGAAATTAGCCTCAAATCAAAAACAGGCGATATAAAAATAGAAAGTAATGTCAATGTAGATATAAGTGCGATGGCAGAGTTTAAAGCAGAAGGTACAGCTATAGCAACAATAAAAGGCGCAATGACAACAGTAGAGGCCGATGGAATGTTAGAACTCAAATCGTCGGCACTTACCAAAGTTACAGGCACACCGATTATGCTTAATTAAATAAGCCCCAACGGGGCGAAAGACCATAACGCAGGGCATAGCCCTGTGAAAAGCCCCCCTGCCCCCAGTGGGGGGATATGCACTCAACAAAAACTCCCCTCTGGGGGCGGGGGACTTAAACAATTACAACTATGCCAGCATCAAGTTTTGACGCATTTTTAAAATGGGAAGGTGGTCCCTCAGACGGTATGTCTGTCATTTCGTGCAATTATTCTTTGTCGCAATCTATTGACGACAAAGGCCGCGTTTCATCAAAAGTATATGGTGGAACTGTATTCGTGCAGGTGGACTCGAGCGACAACTCGGCACTTTGGGAATGGATGATAGACCCCGATGGTAAAAAATCTACTGCCAGTATTGAGTTTATGAACGTGGATCAAGGTGCAACTCAAAAAAAACTCGAAATGACCGATGTGTACTGCGTGCAGTACAGCGAAAGTTTCTCGGAAACAGGCTCAATGCCCATGACAACCAGCTTGACACTTTCGGCAAGAGAAATTAAGTTGGACGGTAAACCGCATACAAATCGGTGGTAAAAACACGTAGAGCCGCAAAATTTTGCGGCTCTACTACTTTAAACTATTTATAAAAATGGTAAGACTAAGAATTTGGGCGTATAATCCGCTTAAAAATAATATAGGACACGCATCTTTGGAGGTTGGGGAGTTAAACCGTCCTGGCTACCGATATATGAGCGTATGGCCTGCACAAGGTGCTAACAAAGGGCGGAGCGTAACCAAAAAATACGATTTTGAACAAGAAGATGGCGACTGCTGGTATCAGGTTATGTATTCTAACTTAGATGAAGCTAAAATGTTGAAATATTGGGATTATCTTAACAACAACAATTCCTTAACTTATGCCGATACGATGTATGGATTTAATTGTATGACAAATGCGGCTTTGTTTCTGATTGTCGGAAAAAACTTAGACCCAATAGAAGATGTATGGCAAATTATGACCATTCAAGAGCATTGGAGTTTAATGTGGTTTTCGAAGGGAATGAAATGGGGAGGCTGGTGACGCTTCTCAAACCATTTTTACACTTTTACATTTTTCTGTTTGATATTTTTCGGTTATTTATTCTCAGCCCCTCACGGCCACAATCGTCTCATTATCAACAATATTGTTGGCCTGAAAAGTCAGGTTAAAGTCCATGTATTGATTGCCTTTGAGTAGTGAGCCACGCTTATAAAACACCCAGCCATAAGGTTGGCCGTTGGTGTCCAAATATTCAATCGTGCTGTTGGGGTTTCGGTCGTTGTAGTCGTTGATAAATATAAAAAATAAGTCGCCGAGTAGCATTGCTACTGGGGCTTTGGCTCTAAAATTAGTAAAAGCTGTTTCGTTGGCGGTTTTGGTAAACTCAAACTGAATGACCAAAACCCGAGACAAATCCAATAAATCTAAATCGGGCAAATTTTTAGCAGTTGGATAATACCATTTTTTATAGTCGGCAGCCGGAATCTGGGTAAAGTACTGATAAGCCTGCATGGCCATGATAGGAAACAAAAACCCAACTGTGCCAGAGGCATAACCAAGCCCCAACTGCCAGTCGTTGAGTTTGAAATGATAGACAATAATTATTAACACAACACCAACCAAGGCCAGCAGCAACGTAAAGGTAATTTCTTTGGACATTGTACCGGTTCTGAATGGTAAAAATTCATAAAAAGCCCAGACGTGAATTAGACCCAATACAAAAAAACAAAACATAGCAAAACCATAGCCATCTCGAAAGTTATCAGAAAAAAAGCCAGTACAGCCAATGATTATGATTAACGACAGCGCAATGATTATATACAGCGTAGTACGTTTTTGTTCAGGTGTTTTGGGTAAAAATTTCATGTGGTCTTTTAAGTTAAGTTTAGATCAACAAAAGTAGGGTTCTATTTTATGTTTATAAGTACCATTCACTCAATAACATGGCCAACGACTCTTTTTATTTATTGCCACTCGCTCTCGATGACATTCTCGATAAGAAACACCTACGGCGATGCTCACTCAAAGAGTCTGTGTATCAGCATTTATACTTGATTTTGGTAACACATTTTGGCGAATCTCGCTTTGACGTTGAATATGGCTGCGAGTTGTGGGAGTCAGATTTTAGTTTGATGGCTCAAATTAAATGGAAAGATTTAATACGAGAATCGTTTGAAAAATCAGTAATTAAGTTTGAAGTACGATTGACTAATATAAAAGTAAAAATAGAACTGGAAGAATATGAAGTAATGACAAAAGAAAGCAAATATGTACGCAAAAGACTTGGGGTAGGCGTAGAGGCCACACTCCGACAAACAAACGAACCTTTTACATTTTTTGAGCGTATTTTTTTATCACCAATGTCGGTGGAATAAGTTATTTACTTGTGAGATGTCTGATTTTAGATGTGTGGTATTTTTTTAATCAAAAATATTGTCATACATCTCGTACATCAAAACTCGCAACTCACATCACAAAACTCACAACTCAAATGTTTGACGCAAAACATTTTACGAAAGAAAATACTCAAAATCGTCTTATGAAGCGAGCGGGAGAGCTGTGGGGAATAGACGACTCCGCTTTGGCTAATTTTGACCCCTTGGTGCGGTTGTTGCTGGAGGCTTGCTCGGTCGAATTTGAAAAATTGGGTAGAGACATACAAGCTGCCGAAACCAGACTGATGGAACGGCTGGCGCAAATATTATGCCCTGACGTAGCCAATTTGCCTCAACCTGCTTTGGCTATTGCTACGTTTCGGCCAGTAGAAGCACGTGCCGAGATACTACCCGAAACGGCTTTGGTTTTTCAAAAATCTGGAACAAATAAAAATAATGAGGCCAATGAGTTTTTCTTTTCGCCAGTCTTCAAAACAACAGTAGTCAATGCCACGGTGAGGGTATTAGTCAATCCCGGTAGTATGTATCAAATCGAAAACGGCAATCAGCGGACTGTCTTTGCAGAGGCATCGGCCGCAGTATCGGCTGGCGAACGCTGGCTATGGATTGGAGTAGAAATAGGTGCGTCTGTAAAAGAATTACAGGATATGCAATTTTTTTTCGACTGGACATCAGACCCACATCGAGCCGACTACTGCGATTTTCTGCCATTGGCTCGCTGGACATTAGCAAACAAAATACTCGAAACAAACATAGGTTGGCCTAATAATTTGATAGCGACCGTCAGAAAGTCGGCTACCGAAAGTCAGGTAATGGCACTCTGGGAAAAATATTTTATATCAATCAAAAATAGTCTATCAATAGATGCAAACGCTACCCCACCAATGCCATACCCGCCTGAATTGGAGGCTCGCTTTGGTTGGCAGGCTTTGCAAACCTTGCAACAACAATTATACTGGTTTAAGGTCGAGTTTCCACAAAGTTTTCCTGTTGAGGCTTTTGATTCGCTGACGGTAGCTCTTAATGCCGTTCCAGTTTTCAATCGGCGATTACATAAACTCAATTATCGTCTTCAACAGGGTATCAATAGTGTGCCATTACTGTCAGATGAGGCTTTTTTGGGCGTACAAACGGTATGGAATCAGAGCAATCAAAAATATATTGACTCCGAAGAGCAACAGGAAGCAGGCAAAAATAGCCGTTCGTTCACACTCAGACAGCAAGGTGTGGGCAGATTTGATGCCCGACAGGCAACCGAATTGCTATATTATGTAACCGAAACTATCAGAGACGAGCGCATGGCGTTTAGTGCCATTGGCGAAGAGTTTTTGTCGGCATTGATTCGAGAATTATCTCAAAACTTAGCTAAATTAGAACAAAAACTCGGCACTCAAAAAACAACCCATACCACTTCAAAGCCGTTTTTGATGGTCAGAACTGATCAAAAAACAGATAACGTTTTTGTTACTTTTTGGACAACCCTCGCCGAGCAAGCCAATAGCATACCGGCAGGCTCAAAACTCAAAATGTATTCGGGTTCGGAACTAAACAACAACGAACTTTTTTTGCTCACTCGGCCATTTGGTGGGCGGCCTCGACTGAATGGTTCGGAATATGTGGCTCAACTTAAAAAAAATTTATTGACCCACAACCGACTCGTAACATTAGAGGATATTCGGGTTTTTTGTTTGGCAGAATTGGGTAATAGAGTACAAAAAGTAGAAATTAAGCGGCATTTTATGATGAGTTCCGTCCCCAATAAAGGCTTTATGCGCTGTTTGCAAGTGGTTTTAGTACCTCAAAATGACCAAATAGATACCCAAATGTGGCAACAAATATGCGATTCAATTAAAACACAAATCGACACTAACTCCACTGCACATTTGCCAGTACAGGTTCTGATAAAAAAATAAACCGCCCCCAGCCCCTAAAAGAGAGTATTCTATTGTAATATTTTACTCCCCTTTAGGGGTTGGGGGTAAACAAAATAGCTGGGGGCAAATAAACTAACTAAATTTATGACTACCGAAATATCTACAGATTGGACCTCCGCTCCTGCCGATATTCGGGCAGAAGTGATGGCTTCGATGTTAATTGAAAATGGTACAGAGATTGAAAAAATACTTTTTGAAACGGTTGGTATTTTTAAGAGAAACTTCGGGTCAGATATTGTATCGGTTGAAGACCGAGAAATAGGGCGGTCTGTCAGAAAAGTAATGACCCTCAACCGTGAAGGTATATACGATGCACTACCCAAAGATATTTTTCATTTGCCAACCCAGAGTAGTCCTACGACCAAAAAAAAAATTGACGAGATATTGATTCAACGACAAAAAGAAAAAAAAAGTCG
>JAYVJH010000744.1:0-3460 GCA_043769455.1 Runella sp.
CAAAAAAATAGCCCTCGTTGCACTTTTGGCCGTGGTCAGTACACAGATTTTTGCCCAAACTACCCCCAACCCCGACGCACAACCCACACAAGACAATGGGCCAATAAAGGTATTGAGCGCGCCACCACGCCAGTCATCAGACCAGACAGGGCAACAAACCCAAGCACCTACAAGTATCATGGATCGTTTGCGGCTCGGTGGGGCTTTTGGACTGACTTTTGGCAACATTACTACCATCGAAATATCACCAATAGTTGGTTTGCAACTTACACCCAAACTCACAGCAGGGGCTGGAATTATTTATCAGTATTTCAAATCAATAGTGCCTGGCTACAAATATCAGGACAATATTTATGGTGGGAGGGCTTTTGGCATGTATAAAATCATAGGCGATGTATCGGCCCATGTTGAGTACGAAAGCATAAGCAGAAAATACATTGACTTAGGCGGCAACATACGACCAACTCAGCTAAGTAGTTTTTTGGTAGGAGGTACTTATTCGCAGCCCACAGGCGGAAGGTTTATTCGTGCCGTCAATCTGACAGTACTTTACAATCTAAACTACAACAGTCAGGTCAATCCATCAAACTCGTTTCAAAATATTTCTCCTTACAACAGTCCATTAGTTGTTCGGGCTTCGTTTTTTTAACTTAAATCGCCATTTTACGTTCTACAACTCAGCAATATTGAACCTCGCCCGAACACCACCACGGGTATCGAGGCGATAGAAGTTATTGCTTGTAAATGGTGTATTGGACGTATAGGTATAGTAAACGGTGATGCTCCAGAGTTTGCTTACTGTATAGTCTATGTTTGGGTTGAATGTAACATTGATACCCCCATAAATAGGTGTGGGCGGCTGGTCGAAGCGACGTTCAATGACACGGTTGTCTCTCAATATAAAGTTACATTCTACCTTTAAGTCATTTTTGAGTTTTTGATATTTGCCATTTATCTTAAACGGAATCCGCACATTTTTTCTTGTCAGCCCTATCGTAGCCGAAATATCTTTGTTGTAGATTTCGGCTAATTGGGCATTGGCCAAATTGACAGTTACGGTGCGGTCTCTGTTGTATTTTAGTGAAAAGTTAATACGGCTCTTGGTAACAGCCCGAATACCAATCAAGGGACTGAATTTTTCGGAAAGTGTTATTGTACTCATAGCAAATACTGGAATAAACTGATTTTCGCTATTTGTAAACACTGCCGTTGGATAATTACGAACGGCCATATTGACATACAGCGCATCGTAAGACAACGACGATGTAAAGTTACCCACACTGTACGTGGACTGGTAGCCATGCTCAATGGTAAACGAACTAAAAAACTTGCTAAATGGCTTTAATTGCGACAGTCCCGAGTAGTTGATGTTCCAGTTTGGTAACGGAAATCTCAAAAACGGATTCACCATTTTGTCGGGAGTTTCTTTAAATCCTGCTCTGAGTTCGGCCTCGGTTTTGCCATTATAGGCCGCAAAAAACGCAGGAATCAACACATCTTGCGAATTGAGCGCATACTCTCCGCCCGTATATTCGCCAGAGCCTCGTTTGGCTGCCATGAGTTGCTCTTGCACAATTTCTCTATACTGCTTAAAAGTATCGTAAACAGGCGAGGTATTGTCATCGTTGATTTTGGCAAATGCCGTTTTAAACGAAATGAACGACATCTGAAAATTACCACTGCGAACCCCCGAATTGAACTGGTTGGACTGAAACACCCCGCCGAGCGTTGGGTTATAAAACTCTCTAAAATCATCGCCACGGGTATATTGGGCTTCTATTCTGATATTAAAATCTTTGAATGGCTGTACACGAGTACTGGCCTTAAAAGTTTTGTTGAGTGTTTGTACAAATGGCTGGTTGAGTTCGGTACTTTGAGACAGCCAGCCATTGCTTGCCGCACGGCGGGCAAAGTTGGGGTCTTGTGCGCCCAAAACAAACCCAAGCCCAGGCGCACGAACGGCATCTAAGCCAAAAGAGCGTGGGTCGTCAGGCAGAAAACCAGGCAATGTAGAAGTCTCAGACACAATATAGGTTACGTCTATGCCTCGAACAGCCATCAAAAAACGAGTAATGTTTTTGGCCACACGGCTTGGCTCACGTACCACTTCTTCGTCGTCGCCAGGGCTTCGGGCAAAGTTTTTGCGAACGGCAGACGGCCTATTGGCAAAATTTAAGTACCTGATTTTATTGTATAATTTCACAAAATCGACCCGCCCAATAAGACTATACTCTCGGTTGTTTCTGATGGTGTTGCCAAACGGAATACCGAGCGAGTCTCTGATACCGAGCGAGTTGGCTTGATACTGATAACCAATCGTATGGCTGTAGTCGCCCGTCATCCAGTCTAAGAGCGGAATTTGGTCGAGTGGCAGTCGATATGTAAATCTGATGTCTTGATTAAAACTTTTGGTACGCCCAAACCGCTTAATGCTCCTCCAAATAGAATCGGCTTTGGCTTCGGTATTGATATCGCCAAATGGTTCGTCAAGTACAGCATTGGCCGTGGCTTTGTAGTTTAAGTTAAGGTTTTTGGTCAAGTTCCAAGCTGCATCGTAACTACGTTTTATCAAAAAATATTTTTCAAACATCGGTGTCTGGCCATCTGCCGTCAGGTCAGCGGCTCTAAATACGGTTCTTGTAAAACTTCTATCGGCTTCGGCTCGTATCGCTATTTGAGTTGGCAATATCGACAAATTAACGTTTTTGAGTAACTCTAAATAGGGTCTGTCAAAGGCTTTTATGTTTTTGAACGGCTCCCATGTTTTTTGTGGGAAGCTATATTGATAAGCCAACCCACCTTTATATTGCCGCTGACTGTAACTGGCAATCATGCTATTTTGTCGCTCATATTCGTTATAGGCATAAGTTGTCGAGAAGTTTTCGATGTCAAAAAAGTGTTTTTTTGATGCTGGGTTTACCTTTACCTTCCGTACATTCGAGAAGTTAAAGCCTTTGCGTACTGCACTTTCTTCGGCAATGTTTCGTAGTTGCGCTCGGCGGGGGTCATTTTCGGCAAAATTACTAATGGCCGTCTCCAACGGCATATCGGGGTCGAGTGGGTTGTAGTGTGGCGTGATTTTTTTGTTGTCCAAATTGACATAGAGCGGTATTCTCAATCCCCATTTTTGTGGAAATAACTTATCCAAAGCCACCGAAGCCGAAATACTATACTCACGGTTATAATCACGGTTTCGGTCGGCTATTTTTTGTTGAATACTCCCAAAACCAAAAGTCGAAAACCGCCCCGAAGCCTGTACTGTGGCAAAATCGGCCAGTTTGACGTTGGCCATCACCAAGCCAGCACTTCCCGACGACTTGTCGATACCGTCTGTGTGTAGTTCGTTTACCCAAATACAAAAACTTTTGGGTTGCTGGTCAGTTGAGCGAGGATTTCTGACACCAATCATCAGCATCATAATTGCGCTCAAATCGGGGTGTCCCACAACCGTAATGTTATA
>JAYVJH010000745.1:0-6078 GCA_043769455.1 Runella sp.
ACGACCGCTCAGATAATCCATCGCAGCGATTAGCTACGATGCTACGAGTGGCTTTTGCCCAGAAAAAAATGTTCGACCGACCCGTAGTTGGCTTCATGCACTTTGTGATTTATGCAGGATTTTTGCTAATCAACATTGAGGTCTTAGAAATTGTTTTGGACGGTATTTTTGGTACACATCGTCTTTTTGCACCACTTTTGGGCGGCTTGTATCCTGTTTTAATCAACTTCTTTGAATTTTTGGCCGTTGGGGTTTTGGCTGTTTGTGTTGTATTCTTAATCCGCCGAAACATTACACACGTAGAACGCCTCCAACCAACTCGCCACCGAGAGTTAAATGGCTGGCCTGTGCTTGATGCCAATATTATTTTGGGGGTCGAAATCGTGCTGATGCTTGCAATTTTGAGCATGAACGCCGCCGATAGCTTGCTTCAAGGCCGTGGCAATGAACATTATCCGACTGTGGGTAGCTTTGCATTTAGTCAGTTTTTGCAACCACTTTTTTCGGGTTTGAGCGACAATACACTGGTAGTTGTTGAGCGTGGGGCTTGGTGGTTTCACATTTTAGGAATTTTGGCCTTTGCTACTTATGTTACTTATTCCAAACACCTGCATATTTTCTTGGCTTTTCCCAATACTTATTTTGCCAGTCTGAACTCAAAAGGCGAAATGGCCAATATGCCCGATATTACCAAGGAAGTTAAAATAATGTTGGGCATAGAGCAGCCCGAAAGCAACGAAGCACCTGCCGAAATAGGCCGTTTTGGGGCAAAAGATGTGATGGATTTGAGTTGGAAAAATCTCATGGACGCTTACTCTTGTACCGAATGTGGCCGATGTACGTCGGCTTGCCCGGCTAATATGACAGGCAAACAACTTTCGCCCAGAAAGATTATGATGGACACCCGAGACCGCCTCGAAGAAGTAGGCCGAAATATGGAAGCCAATGGTGGGACGTTCAAAGACGATGGGCGGGCGTTACTCGGCGATTTTATCAAAACAGACGAACTATTAGCCTGCACAACCTGTAACGCCTGTGTGCAAGAATGCCCGATTTTGATAAGTCCACTCGAAATTATTGTCCAACTGCGCCGCTACCAGATAATGGACGAAGCCAAAGCCCCTGCTTCATGGAATGGTATGTTCCAGAACTTAGAAACAAGCCAAGCACCATGGAAGTTTAGCCCGTCCGACCGTTTTAATTGGGCTGATGGTTTGAATGAATAATTATTTTAACTTTTATCAACTATGACTGACTTACTGGTACAAATTGAACTAACAGAAGCACAAAAGCAACAGCATTTGGCTGGTGAAATAGTACGAATAGAGGCCGATTTTGATTCGTTTTTAGATTTTTTGGAAACAACAACCTACCGAACCGACTACCTCAACAATCACATTATCGTTATGCCCTTAGCAAGATTACTGCACGAATGGCTAATTATTAGAATTGGCTCTATTTTTTCAAATTTATTTACTACCCGCAACGGTTTTTATATTGCAGGTAGTAACTTGGGGATTCATGTGCCAGACAGACCCAGTTTTATGAATGCCGACTTGACAGTTATAAAAGGTAAGCCGTACTTTTTTGGAAATTCAGAAGCCATCATCGAAAATCCGTATATCGTAGTAGAAGTGCTGTCAAATAGTACTAAAAAGTATGATTTAACTGAAAAATTAGAAGCCTACCAGCAAATTAAAAGTTTAGAACAAGTTATTTTTGTAGATGTTTTCAATAAAAGTATCAAGACTGTCAATAGGACTGATACTCCTAACGCATGGCTTCATAGTACTTATAATGCGCCAGAAGATATAATCAAGGTCATTGATTTTGAACTAAAACTATCGGCTATTTTTGAAGATATGCCCGAATTGTAAATGGCAGAATCAGGAACAGATATACAAACGGCCAAAGCCCTACTCGAAGCAGGGCAATTAGTGGCCATACCGACCGAAACCGTTTATGGACTGGCTGCTAATGCGTTTGATGAAGATGCAGTTCTCAAAATTTTTGAAGCCAAAAACCGCCCTCAGTTCGACCCACTGATTGTTCATACTGATTCAATCAGTAAAATAATAAACTTTGTTACTGAGCTACCAGCACAAGCCCAGCGATTAGCACAAGCCTTTTGGCCGGGGCCGCTGACTTTGCTCTTGCCCAAAAAACGAATTATCCCAGACCTGGTAACGTCAGGATTGGATACCGTAGCCGTCCGAATACCAAACCATGCACTGACACTCAAACTACTCTCTGAGCTGTCTTTTCCGTTGGCTGCACCATCGGCCAATCCTTTTGGTTATATTAGCCCAACATCAGCACAACACGTTGAAAATCAATTAGGCAATAAACTAAAATATATTTTAGACGGTGGCAAATGTACTGTCGGAATCGAATCGACGATTGTAGGTTTTGAAGACGACCAAGCCGTTGTTTATCGATTAGGAGGTATTTCGGTCGAAGCCATAGAGGCCGTTATTGGCAAAGTGTTGGTTCAACCTCATTCTACCTCAAACCCCAAAGCCCCGGGAATGTTAAAGAGCCATTATTCACCCAGAAAGCCATTCTTTTTAATGTCAGATTTAGGATATAAGATGTATGCTAAATCAAATATCATACGTCATACATCTGCGGCTTATCTTGCTTTTCAATACCTATCGCCAATGTTTCCGATTGAAAATCAGCGTATTTTATCGCCGTCAGGTGATTTTGGTGAAGCGGCCAAAAATTTGTTTGCTTATTTGAGAGAATTAGACGAATTGGATATTGACAAAATTTATGCAGAACTACTACCCGAAGAAAACTTAGGCCGAGCCATCAATGACCGAATCAGACGGGCGGCGGCAGTAGAATAGACAAACAAAAAGCTGCCAGACAGTATCAAGCAGCTTTCCGACTATATCCACACCATTATTAGTTATGCAAATATAGCAATAAACTAATTTTTTCCAAAAATATTTCTATTTTATTTGTCAATAGTCGATAGACTATTTAATAAACTCGACAATTTTACTTCGGTTAAGTCCTTAAATACCACATCGGCTTGGGTCAAAATAGTAGGTTGGCCAATGCCTACAACTTTCATTCCTGCTCGTTTGCCAGCTTCTACACCAGCCACAGCATCTTCAAAAACAATACATTCAGACGGCAACACTCCAAGGGCTTCTGCACCTTTCAAAAACACTTCGGGGTCGGGTTTGCCTTTTGAGATACAAGTGCCGTCAATGATGGCATCAAAATCTGCTAACATACCAACGGCCCCCAAAATCATTTTGGCATTTTTGCTAACCGACCCCAACCCAATTTTTAGATTAGTAGCTTTGATTTGCTTAAAAAAATCAGTTATGCCGGGCAATATTTCGGTAGCAGTCATTTGGCTGGCGAGTTTCAAATACCAGTCGTTTTTGAGTGTAGCATATTCTGTTTTAGTAGCTTGGTCAAGGCTTTTATTGCCGTGTTTTAGTATCAAATCCAAAGAGTCGGTACGGCTCACGCCTTTGAGTGTTTCGTTAAACTCGGCTGAAATATCAAAACCTAATTTTTCGTTGGCCAATCGCCTCCACGCCTGGTAATGAAAATGTGCAGTCTCGACAATTACGCCGTCAAGGTCAAACAATAGTGCTTTATACATCTGTTAAAATTTCAATGATTTTTGACTGTAATTATAATATTTTTCATTATTCGTTTTGCACTATTCACTACCTATGAGTCTCAAATCAATTTTTCAATCTGCACTCTAAGACTTTTGAGGATTCTAAAAATATCAAAAATTTCGTCATCTACTCCCGAAAAATCGCTACTGATGGCATATTCATTGCCTACCAATGCCATAAAACACCAGTTTCGACCAATAATATAGCTGCCAAAAATAGGCTGGTGGGCGTTTTGATTCTGATTGTTGTTTTGTCGTTGTGCTACCAACATAGCTATGAGTGCCTGGCCTTTGGGGTCTCCATTTGGGTCTGTGCCACGCTTATATTCGCTCAGACAAAAATACGATTTTTTTGGGTTTCTAAATCCTGTTGCTATCATACCATCGACTCTATCCGACAGTTCAATGTCGTTGATTGTTTCAGACATTTCCCTTTCCAAAAAACAAGAAAAACTTTTGTTTTGGATTCCCGAGAACACAATAATCGGGCTTATAAACTTATTTTCAAGCTCTACTTCGTTCCAGTCATCTCCACCAAGTGTGATGTACTCTTCTTGTAGCTGAGTTAGGTAGCGGCGTTCGTAAGTATCGGCTTCATATTGATACGCCAACAGTTCGTCCAAAATAGGCAATGACCGCACTTGTAGCAAGCCGAAGGTTTCTTCGATGCTGTCCAATGTCCATTCTCTAAAATTGCTCTTTGTCATAATCAGTATTAGATTTTGCGGCACAAAAATACCAAATTTTACTAATACCGTCAATTATTTTTATTTGATAGTGATTTCGTTTAACGCTTCTTCATGGGCCGTCAGTATGTGCCGAATGTGTTGAGGTTCAAGGGCAATAGACAAAAACAGGCTTTCAAATTGCGAGGGGGCCATATACACTCCACGGTCGAGCATGGCATTGAAATATCGTCCAAAAAGTGGTAAGTCAGCAGTTTTGGCTGAGGCAAAATCTGTAACGTGCTGGTCTGTAAAAAACATGGTAAACATAGACCCGACTTGATTGAAAGTATAATCAAGCCCCAGTTTCTGATTGATGGTTTTGAAGCCGCTAACTAACTCATTACCAATGTTATCGAGTTGGGTATAAGTGGCTGGATTTTCGTCCAAATATGTCAGCATTGCCATGCCAGCGGCCATTGCAATAGGGTTGCCAGAGAGCGTGCCAGCTTGATATACGGGGCCGAGCGGTGCTACGCAGTCCATGATTTCACGGCGGCCTCCATACGCACCAACGGGCATACCACCGCCTATGATTTTGCCCAGAGTGGTCATGTCTGGTACAATTCCAAACCGTTCTTGTGCGCCACCTTTGGCAAGTCTAAAACCAGTCATCACTTCGTCAAATATCAAGACAATACCCTCACGAGTACAGAGATTTCTTACTTTTTCTAAAAACCCTTCGGCGGGTAGTACACAACCCATATTGCCTACGACAGGCTCTAAAATCAAGGCGGCAATCTGGCCTTTGTTGGCATCGACCAATGTTTGTAGTGCTGTAAAGTCGTTGAAAGGGCAGGTGAGTGTGTCGTTGGCTACGCCTTTGGTTACGCCCGGGCTGTCAGGAATACCCATTGTCATGGCACCGCTACCTGCGGCTATCAAAAAACTATCGCCGTGGCCGTGGTAGCAGCCTTCAAACTTAATCATCTTGTCTCGACCTGTAAAGCCTCGTGCTACTCGAATGGCCGACATCGTGGCTTCTGTGCCAGAATTGACCATGCGTACTTTTTCGATAGATGGCACCATCGAAATAATTTTTTCGGCCATCTCGACTTCTCTCCGTGTGGGCGCACCAAACGAAAAAGAACGCTGAATGGCATCTGATACTGCTTTTTCGACTATTTCGGGGGCGTGTCCCAATATCATCGGGCCCCATGAGTTGATAAGTTCGATATAAGCGTTGCCGTCTTCGTCAAAAATATACGCACCCTTGGCCGATTTAATAAAAAGTGGTGAGCCGCCCACGGCTCTAAATGCCCGAACGGGCGAATTGACTCCGCCTGGAATCACGTGTTTGGCTCTCTCGAAAAGCTGTTGGCTGGTTGTTTTGGTCATTTTTTATTTATATTCGATTAAGTTTTGCTGTTAGTAGAAAAATATAGAATGTTGTCTATTTGGGTCATAATTTGTGCTGTCTCGGTCAATAGGGTATTGCGTAATGTATTTTTCTACTACTGTGTTTCCCAACAAGCGTATTTGTTGCGGTTGGCTACTTAAGTGGTGAATAGTAAAAAAACAGACAATGGAAAATATTGCAATTAGTTAATAATCAATTATTTAAAATAAATTCAAGTAGTTGCTTGTTTATAAACAACTACTTGAATTGAACAACTCTTAAAAAATACCACCCTTTACTTTCAATATACCTGTACCGATTTTGAAGCCCTCACAATAAATTTCGATTGTATAATCACCTTTCTT
>JAYVJH010000746.1:0-2896 GCA_043769455.1 Runella sp.
CGCCTTTGTTGGTGTTTTCACCAACAAAGGCGCAAAAATTAAATCAATTGCCGTTGGCTTCAGCCAACAGGCAGGTTTTTATCACAAAACTATCGGCATCTAAATAAGCAGGAAAGTTTTGACGAAACAAATCTAACGAATCTTTGTCAAGGCTTTGGCAGTGAACAAGTTGGGTGTCGTTTTCTTTAAATAGTACCTCACCTTTAAAGTCAATCACAGCCGAGTTGCCGTTGTGAGCGAGGCCGTTGCCGTCGTGTCCTGTTCGGTTTACGCCCACCACATAACATTGGTTTTCGATGGCTCGAGCTTGTAGCAATACGTCCCAAGTCTGCGACCGAACGGCTGGCCAGTTAGCTACGTTTATTAGCAAATCGTACTCTAAATCAACATTACGAGACCAAACAGGAAACCGCAAATCGTAGCAAATCAAGGGGCATATTTTCCAGTTTTTTATGGTTTTAATAATTTTGTGAGAACCTGCCGTATAAACTTTATCTTCGCCCCCCATTCTAAACAAGTGCCGTTTATCGTAACAGTCAAACTCGCCATTGGGCTGCATCCACACCAACCGATTGAAGTGCTGCCCGTTTTCTTTGACCGCATAACTACCCGTAACAACTGCACCCGTCTGGGCGGCCATAAGTTTGAGCCATTTAAAAGTGGTGAAGTTCATCGGCTCGGCCCATTGTTCTGGGTTCATCGTAAAACCAGTAGTAAACATTTCGGGCAGTACAATTAAGTCAATAGACTGCGTGATGGCAGCGATTTTTTCTTCAAGCATGGCCAGATTAGCCGTTGGGCTTTCCCAGTATAAATCTGTCTGAACGAGGGCAATGTCAAGGTTCATATAAAATATCGTGTTTCTTTTGTGTTCAAATATACTCAGACGATTCACATTTTTTGTAATATTGTATCTTAATTTCAATAAACTTCAATTTGTATGAAACAGAACATAATTCGTCAAACATTTATTGCGGCATTAGTAACGATTTCGGTCTGCGCCCAAGCCCAATTTAGCCAAGCACCGCTTCCCTACGCTCCCGAAGCACTCGAACCAAGCATCGACAAAACTACCATGGACATACACTATGGCCGCCATCACAAGGCTTACGTTGATAACCTCAATAAGGCCACAGCAGGCAAGCCCGAAGAAAAAATGACTCCGACAGAACTCATGGCCAAAATTACCAAAGAAACCGCCCCAGCGATTCGTAACAATGGCGGAGGGCATTGGAATCATACTTTTTTCTGGGCTATTATGGCACCAGCCAAAGGCCAAATGCCCAACGCTATGCTTAGTGCCGAAGTCGTCAAAACTTTTGGTACAATAGACGACATGAAAAAGAAATTTAAAGAAGCCGCCACAAGCCGCTTTGGCTCTGGCTGGGTATGGCTCATTGTCAAAGACAAAAAATTACAGATTGTATCGACACCCAACCAAGACAATCCGCTCATGCCAGTAGCCGAAGTACAGGGTACACCGATTTTGGCCTTAGATGTTTGGGAACATGCCTATTACCTCAAATACCAAAACAAACGTGCCGACTATGTTGATGGTTTTTGGAATGTCGTAAACTGGGATAAAGTAGCAGAACTATATACTGCGGCCATAAAATAAAATGCTACGAACATTTGGTTTTACTGTTATCATTGGGCTTGGTTTTTTTGTAATCTCTGAGCTGGGTCTCGGTGCAAACTTACCTGCTGAAAAGTGGTTTATTTTAGTATTTTTCTTCGCCGTATATTTGTTCCAGCATCGGCTTTTGGAGTTTGGAACAAATAACGACAACAAAAATTTTATACAGTTTTTTATGGCCTCAACTGTACTTAGATTGATTTTGTCAGTGGTTTTTGTTGGAATGTTTTTACGTTTTGGTATCAAAAACACCAAAACATTCACCATTACCTTTATTGTACTATATTTATCTTATACTTTTTTTGAAATCTACGGAATAAGTGCTAAATTGCGCCGCGATTTGAAACCGTAACGTTTGATATGATACAACATTTTCGTCATAAGCTGCTCGCAGTAGCCATTTTAATATTGACAGCAACGTCTTTTGCACAAGCAGAAGGCGAAGCACACAAAGAAGAAAAATTTGATATTGGGGGCATGATTATGCACCACATTTCAGATGCCCACGAGTGGGAATTTGCACACGGCTTGGCCATTCCGCTGCCTGTCATCATTTACACTGCCGACAGAGGCGTAGAGATCATGTCGTCCAGCCACTTTTATCATTCGCCAGTAGATGGCCACAAAGATACCTACAAACACGGCGACTATGTCCTCGAACATGAGCATATCCACCGTGTGGCTGCCAATGGCGAAAAAGACGAAGCCGTGAAGGTTTGGGATTTTTCGATAACCAAAAACGTAGCCTCGATGTTGCTCAGTGCCGTTTTGTTGTTTGTAATATTTATGTCAGTTGCCAAAGGTTATGCCACCAACAAGGGCAAAGCACCTAAGGGTATTCAGTCATTTTTAGAGCCAATTATCGTTTACATTCGTGACGAAGTCGTTAAGCCGTCTATTGGCCCCGACTACCAAAAATACCTACCGTATATGCTCACGTTGTTTTTCTTTATTTGGATAAACAACCTGCTTGGCCTTTTACCAGGTGGCGCCAACCTCACTGGCAACATTGCTATTACGCTCGTGTTGGCGGTCATTACGTTTTTTGTGGTTCATGCCAACGCCAACAAGCACTACTTTATGCACTTGGTCAAGCCAACTGGCGTGCCATTGGCGATATTGCCGTTGATCATTCCAGTCGAAATCGTTGGGGTATTTATGAAACCTTTTTCGTTGATGCTTCGGTTGTTTGCCAATATCACGGCAGGCCACATTATTATTTTGAGTTTGTTAGGGCTTATTTTTATTGCCAAGGCATCG
>JAYVJH010000747.1:0-3480 GCA_043769455.1 Runella sp.
GTTTTAAGTAACGAGTAAATAATAACATGGTGTGTTGTCAGCCCTTTCAAGGATAAAAAATGACCACCTTATGATTCAAGTAGTCATGAGTATATAGTACGGTGTCGTGAGTTAAATACAATGCTGTCAATCAGTAAGTTATCAAAATAAGAATACCGTATTACTTTTGAACAAGTACTTACTTATTACTAAACTAAAAATCAATTACTCAATACTCTGAACTAACATACTCACTACTAATTAATTAACCAGCTCTGGGCATTTTTATAAAGCACATTGGCTACAACTTCAAGGCTTTCATTTGCTTCACGGCATAGTCGGCAGCACGAGCCGTGAGAGCCATATACGTCAGTGATGGGTTTTGGGTTGAGGTCGAGGTCATAGCTGCCCCGTCGGTTACAAAAACGTTTTTGCAGCCATGCAGTTGGTTCCATTTGTTGAGCAACGATGTTTTGGAATCATTGCCCATGCGTGCGCCACCCATTTCATGTATGTCAAGCCCTGGTGTGCGGTGCGTGTCGGTGGCTTTGATATTCTTGAATCCTGCTTTTTCAAACATATCGGTCAGTTGCTCCATATAATCTTTGGTCATTTTATGGTCGTTGTCGTCATAGTCTATCGAAATCCGTAGCTGTGGAATACCAAACGGGTCTTTTTGGTTTTGGTCTAAGGCCACAAAATTACTGGCTTTGGGTATTGTTTCGCCCATCATGTGCGAGCCTACGTGCCAGAGACCGTTTTTGGTTTGGGCTAAGTTTGCCTTTAAATCAGCACCAAGTCCGTCATAATTTCGTTCGATGGCACGATTGGCACCAAAACCTGCCGCATAGCCACGCAAAAAGTCAGTTTCTTGTTTAAATAAATTTCTAAAACGAGGAATATACGAGCTGTTAGGTCTGCGGCCATCGGTTGTACTGTCGAGGTAGCCCTCGTAGGTGGCGTTGATATTGGCCGTATAATTATGAAACGCTACATATTTGCCCAGTAGCCCGCTGTCGTTGCCCAAACCGTTAGGAAATCTGGACGAAGTTGAGTTCAATAAAATCAGGTTAGAGTTGAGCGCAGCCGCATTGACAAAAATAATTTTGGCATAATATTCAGTCAATTCTTTGGTGTTGGCATCAACCACTCGCACGCCAGTTGCTTTGTTTAGTTTTTCGTCAAAAATAATAGAATGAACCACTGAGTGCGGCCTGAGTGTCATTTTGCCTGTTTTCATAGCCCAAGGAAGCGTAGAAGAATTACTACTAAAATAACCACCAAAAGGACAGCCTCGCTCGCAGATAGCTCGGTTTTGGCATTGCGCTCGGCCTTGCGCCGTGTGTATAGGCATGGGTTTGGTAATATGCGCCGCTCGACCAATGATGATATGCCTGCCAGTATAATTTTTGGAAACAGATTCTTTAAAATATTTTTCTACGCAAGTCATCTCGTGTGGAGGCAAAAACTCACCATCGGGTAGAGCAGCCAAGCCGTCTTTGTTTCCCGAAATACCCGCAAATTTTTCTACATAACTATACCAAGGTGCCAAATCGTTGTAGCCAATAGGCCACGGCACAGCAAAACCATCTCGGGCGGGGCCGTCAAAGTCGAGCTGACTCCATCGCTGGGTTTGGCGGGCCCACATCAGACTTTTGCCACCCGTCTGATAGCCCCGAATCCAATCAAAAGGTTTTTCTTGGATATAGGGGTGTTCTTGGTCTTTTACAAAAAAATGCTCTGTACCTTCATAAAAAGCGTAGCATTTACTAACTATTGGATTGGCTTGCCGCATCTCATCAGAAATCTGACCCAAATGGTCAAATTCCCAGGGCTGTTTCATGGTGCTTGGGTAGTCGGTAACGTGCTTTACCTCTCGGCCACGTTCCAGTACCAGCGTTTTTAGCCCTTTACCAGTTAGTTCTTTGGCAGCCCAACCACCACTAATGCCCGAGCCTATGACGATGGCATCGTAAGTACGGTCTTTTACTGAATCTATGTTGAAGTTCATGAATCAATGTGCTAATGTGCCAGTGTGCTAATGTGCCAATGACAAAATGAATGATTTGAATAATTGAAAAAAAATATGGCTAATGACCAATGACTCACGACCAATGACTCTTATTTGACTTTGACGCAACCATGAAAACGAGCGGGGGCAAACTCAAAATGCTCGATTTTTGTCATAAAATATTCGGAAGAAGTATAACCTTTGATAGTCATTTGTCGAACTATGTCATAAAAATTTTTCTGACCCGCATCTTCAGATACGCTCATCTGCAACAAAACCGCCAGCCGTTGCTCGGTCGGGCAGTCAGCAAAGAGTTTGTTATGGTTTTTTTTTGATAGTTCATTCACTAATCTTATGCCTTCAATAAACTGTACTTGGGCTGGTTTTTGGTAGCAATCTTTCACAATTCGTTCAATGAGTTTGTCAATCGCCAACGACTTTGCCCCTGGTGTATTTGTTTCTGGAATAATCGTCTCAACAATTTCTGATAGCGCTACCGCCAACTCTGCTGATAGGAAATTTGTGTTTTTTAGTGTTTTTTGGCTCCAATTTATCGCCCATGTTGGCAATGTGAGTATTGTTGCAAACCCAGTTGCCAGAGTCGTAACTGCTTGTCGTCGTTGCATGGTGTTTTTGTTAAAAGGGGTTTATAGTGTCTGAATTATTGCCAAAGGTAAGCCAGTATATTTTTCGATTAGCTCTTCAAATAACCCATCTTTTTTCATTTTACGAGCAGTATCGAGTTGGGCTTGGTATTCACCTTTGGCTAATCCTTCGGTTAATCCCTCTGCTCTTCCCTCTGCTCTTCCTTCTGCCAATCCTTCAATCCTTGCTGTAAAAAGGGTACTTTTTTGAGATAGTAAATCTTTTTCATATTGCCTGTACGACTGACGTTCTGGCTCGCTCAATTCGTCAAATTGTAACTGTGTTTTTACCTCTGCCAAGCCACGTGCATTAAACTCGTCTTTGACTTCCCCATTTTTAAAATAATATATCCATTCGTCGAGGCTATCTTTGGCCACGTCATCAAAGTTATTGATTTTAATGACATAATATTCTGGGAATATTTCATAAACGGCATCTTTCATAAACAATTCTTTTTGTCTATCCGATAGCTTCAATATATCATTTTGATGAATACCCCTAAACTCAGTTTTACCATGATAAACGTAGTCGTCACCATCGCCCAAGTCAAAATATATTAAATTTATAGAGAATATTTTTTTTATGTCTTGGTACGGATTCCCTTTTTGCAAAGTCTCGGTAAGGTGCTTAGACATAGCAAATAAAATTCTTTGAAAGTAATCAAACTCTTTGCTGTATTGTAGTTCAATAATGAGCCGCTCTTTTTGTTCATTTTCTACGAGTATATCCACCCGATTGATTTTTTGCTCACTTTCTTCGGCATTAGATTCACTTTCTAATAAACTCAAAATCACAATGTCACGTTTGAGTAATACACTCAAAAAACCTTCGAGAATCGAAAAATT
>JAYVJH010000748.1:0-8448 GCA_043769455.1 Runella sp.
ACGTTGCGTTTTTTGGGACTGGCCGTTATACAAGAAGACAGCATGACGAGTGGCCTAATTTGCTTGGAAGAACCCGAAAATGGCATCAATCCCAAAAAAGTTCATCAGATGGTTGAACTTTTGAAAGAAATGGTAACAGATACTGACTACGAGGCAGGCGAAGACAACCCATTAAGGCAGGTTATTATCAACACACACTCACCAATAGTAGTGAGTGCCGTTCCAGACGAGAGCCTTTACTTAGCAAAAAGTACCGAAATATATTCTGAGTTCTTTAAAAAGAAAATACGGAAAACTGATTTTTCGGCACTGGGTGATACTTGGAAAACAAAAAATAAATTGGCAGAGCAAACTACAAAGGGAGAGCTTATGGCCTACTTGGACAATAATTATGGTATGAGTAAATCAGAAACAAACCCAAAATTGCCAAAAACAAAAAAGACTGTCGCTGAAAATATGGCTCAATATACCTTGGACTTTTGAATTTCAATGAAAGAATTAAAATATACTCTCATCGGAGACGGAAGTTCGGATAGTGCACTGTTGAAAATCATCAAGTGGCTCTTAGACGATTTGTACCCAAAACTACCTAACGAAGGTCAGTTTGCAAATTTTGGATTTTCACCAAAACCGCTAACAGCAGATGATCTAAGCGGTAAAGTTCGTTTTGTAAAACAATATTTTCCATTCGATATATTGTTCATTCATCGAGACGCCGAAAAGATTGATGTCAAAATGATTATAGAAAGAACAAAAGAGATAAAAGCCAAATTGAGCGATGCGGACATTGAAAAAGTAGTGTGTATTGTACCTATCAAAATGATGGAAACGTGGCTGTTTTTTGATATTGAAGCCATCAAAAAAGCAGCAGGAAATCGAAATTATAAACAACCTATTGTCCTACCTAAACTAAAAGATTTAGAAAAAGAACAACAACCAAAGCTAAAATTGCAAACTATTTTGAAGGAAGTGAGTGGTAAAAAAGGCAGACAACTCGATAAGTTTAACGTCAGCCAAGCTATACATCTGGTGGCCGAAAATATAGAAGATTTCAGCCCATTGAGGATGTTACACTCTTTTCAAATCTTTGAAAAGCAATTAAAAGAAACTTTATTTGCAAACTTTAAAATCAAATATAAAAAGTAATGTGCGTTGTGCTGATTTATTCAACCACAATCCCTTTTTTATCTAAATATTGGCCAATATTAAAACTGTGTCCGTCCATGAGTTCAATGTCTTTGTGCCAGCTTAGGGTTTCTATTTTTTCGTTGGTAGCCACTATCACTACTTGGGCGGCAGTAAGAACCCACACTACTTTTTGAGTGCCAAAGACAAGCATCTGTTGCGTTTTTTTGTAAATATAACCCGATTCGGTCAAATGCTCGACATCGCCATCGATGTCTATTTCGATGGCTATTTTTGGAGGTACGTCCACATACTTTCGATTGATTTTATCGGGCGTTAGTACAGCAGTTTCATAAATAGCAATGTCATTTGATAGATTACTGCGATGGCTGAGATGTAGCCCTGCTTCGTTTGTTAAAATAGAATAAGTATCTTCATTGATAAATTTGGCGATAAACGACACTAAATAATATACAATAATTGACTGAATACCACTTGCACCCATGATTTCTTCGATTGTTTTTTTGTTTTCAATAACCTCTTTATAGCCTTTGTAATAGATAGGTCGCCCGTCCAAAATCTCGTAGATGAGGTGCCTTGGTATTGAGCGAGGTATTGGTTTTAGTGCCTTTCGTTCTCTTAGTGCTATCATACTATTTTTGTTTTTTTGCCAAATATAATAAAAATAATAGCCCAAATATACGATTCATAGATTGTTAGTATATTGCAATCTTAAAACTACCCCACATGAAACCCTACTATTTTCTTGTTTTTTGTCTATTTCAATCAGTTACTCAGCCATTGTTCGCTCAGTCCAATTATTCGCAGCGCATGGCCGACTCGTTTCTGACACGATACCCCGACTCAATAGCTGTTAAAGAAAATAAACCAGCGGCTTGGGATTATGAACAAGGACTGATGCTCAAAGCCCTCGAAAAAGTATGGTATCGCACAGGCGACGGTCGCTACTTTGACTATATCCGCAAAGACATAGACAGGTACGTGCAGACCGACGGTAGTATCAGAACTTATAAATATGATGATTTTAATTTAGATAATATTCCCACAGGCCGAGCCTTGCTTATGCTTTCGCAACAAAGCCAGCCCGACAAAGAAAAATACCGCAGAGCGGCAGATTTGCTCTGGCAACAGCTTGAAAACCAGCCCCGTTTAGAAGAGCGTGGCTATTGGCATAAGCTAAAATACCCATACCAAATGTGGCTCGATGGCTTGTTTATGGCAGAGCCTTTTGCAGCAGAATATAGTAAAGTTTTTAATCGTTCCAGTCATTTCAATGATATTGCCAAGCAGTTTGCCCTCATCGAAAAATATGCCGTAGATTCACAAACTGGGCTAATTTATCACGGCTATGACGAAAGCCGGCAGCAAGGCTGGGCCAACAAAAATACAGGACTTTCGCCGCACTTTTGGAGTCGAGCTATCGGTTGGTATGCCATGGCATTGGTCGATGTGCTTGATTATTTCCCAGAAAACCACCCCGAAAGAGCTAATCTTATCAAATATTTACAACGACTCGCTCCTGCATTGGTCAAATACCAAGACCCCAAGTCGGGAGTTTGGTATCAGATGACTTCGCAGGGCAACCGCACTGGCAATTATTTAGAGGCTTCGGGTTCGTGTATGTTTGTATATGTACTCGCAAAAGGCGTAAGAATGGGTTATTTGGATAAAAAGAGCTTTTGGCCAGCCACCCAAAAAGGGTATTCAGGTATCATAAAAGAATTTATGGAACAAGAACCAGATGGCCGACTGAGTCTCAATAAAATAGTTAGCGTGGGAGGATTGGGAGGCACACCCTACCGAGATGGTAGCTACGACTATTATCTAAGTGAACCAATTCGCAAGAATGATTTAAAGGGAGTAGGCCCGTTTATTTTTGCCAGTATCGAAATGGAAATTGCCGTTGAAAACGCCATTGGCCAAAGCAAAATAGTAGCGACTGATTATTTTTTTAATCGTGAATTTAGAAAAGATCTAAATGGCAATCAAGAGCAGTTTCACTATACTTGGGAAGATAGAATGCACTCAGGTTTTTGGGTTTGGGGGCAGATTTTTAATGAATTAGGTGCCAAAACTACAGCCATTGCCAGCGCACCAACGCCTGAAAATCTTAAAGGGGTGAATGTTTATATCATCGCTGACCCCGATACTAAAAAAGAAACTGCTGCGCCTAACTTTATCCAAAGTCAAGACATAGTAAACATCAAAAATTGGGTGAAAGCAGGTGGAACACTTGTACTGATGGCCAACGATACGGCCAACTGTGAACACAAAAATTTTAATTTATTGGCCGCCGAGTTTGGTATTCAGTTTACAGCTCAGAGCCGAAACATGGTAAAAGGTATGGAGTGGGAGCAGGGGCGGTTAGATATTCCAAACGGTAATTTGATTTTCAAAAATACAAGTTCGATTTATGTCAAAGAATTATCAGTTTTGAGCCTAAAAAGTCCAGCGCAGTCAGTTTTGACCGACAAAGGCGATTTGATTATGGCAACGTCAAGATTTGGAAAGGGCAAAGTCTTTGCCATTGGCGACCCTTGGCTCTACAATGAATACACCGATGGCCGACGGATTCCAGCAGTGTATCAAAACTTTTCGGCAGCCAAAGACCTCGCCAAGTGGTTATTGTCGGGTCATTGACTGGCAAAAGCCCATTCTAAAAAATCGGGCATAATGGCTGACCATGTTTGCTGATTATGCTGGCCGCCAACGACCTCCACATAACGAATGTCCCGCTGTCGCTGAAAGCCTTTTTTTTCTAATTCAGTAATCAAATCTGTTGCATCGTCGATTGAATCAATAATGCCATTCTTGTTACGGTCGTCTTTTTCATCGGCAGTACCAGTCTGAATCCAAAATTTTAGATTTTTTCTCGAATCGCCAAAGTTATCCACATTTCGCACTAAATTGTGCATAATGCGATCCACTTCGTCTGAATATTGGTTTTCATAAGCCTTTTGCCGCCACCAAAACGAGGCCGAAAATGCACCTATCTTGCCAAAATATTCGGGATTGTGCCAAACAATATCAAAAGCCGAAAGCCCACCCAACGAAAACCCACAAAAAACGGTGTTGTCTTTACCTGTCAGTGTGCGGTAGTTTTTGGTAATATGCGGCAATAACTCTGTCAATATAAATTGAGTATATTGGCCAGCTTTTGCGCCCCGACCTTTGTAGTCGGCTTGCGCCGCCGCACCATACTCTTGCATACGGTCGCCACAATGAACGGCTACAATTACAATAGGTTCTATTTTGTGCGATTGGTACATTTTGTTCAAAATAGATACCATCTTCAACTGTCCACTATCTTGTCCGTCGTTCATCAACAGTACTTTATAGCATTGCGTTGAGGTATTATAATTGGGGGGAAGAATAACGTCGAGGATAACATCTCGTTTCAAATAGTTAGAAAACAACGATTTGTCTGAAACGATTTTTGTTGAATTGGGCTGAGGCATGGCTTGACAGAAAGTAAACAATAAAACAAAGGTAGTACCAAAAGTGGCAAAACGATATTTAAAACCAAACATTGAAATAAGGCTCATCTTAAACATCTCAATTTTCGCCGCTCTTTGTTCTTAAACCGAGAAGCCAACAAATACTCGACTTTCACCGACAAAAAACCATAACTATCTCTCACTCGTGGGTTTCCTCTGATATTGCCAAATTCATTTGCGGCAAGCCCCAGTTCTGGCCGTCTGTCAGTAAGAGCAAGTGTAACCCCTGTGCGGCTATTGAGATCTGGATAGTTGGTACTTACATCGTCTAAATAATCGGTGTCAGCAAAATTATCACATAGCTCAATACCTACATTACAGTAATCATTGACCGAAATAGAAACCCCAATACCCCCCACAACTATACCAGCCACACGACTGTAAGCAACACCTTCTGTTTGTAGTGGCGGCAAACTATACCAAGTACCCTGATAGTTGGCTTTTGGATTGACTGATGTAGCACCAACACCCACTAATAAATATGGATTTAAACGAGGTTGATTTGAAAATTTTTGAAGGTCAATCTGTAAACCAACAAACCCATCGGCATTATCTGACCGAAACGACAGATTATTGTACCAAACCCGAGTACCAGCTTGCTGGCCAGCTATGCGATAATACCGTATTTCCCCCCGTGCCGTTAATCTTTCTGTTAGTCTGTAACTGAGTCCCAATCCTGCTTGGTAACGAATGTTTTTTGGCGTAATTCCATCTTCCAAATCTCCCATATAATAAGCAGCACCGCCACCACCACTTATTTTAAGAACCCCAAAGGCAGGAATATTTCTAACAAAACGATTTTTGTTGTACTGTCCCTGCCCTGACAGACACACACAAAGCGTTAAAAATACAAAAACTACGTAAGACCAAAATAGATTTTTCATTGAGCTTTTACTAAAACGGATAATATCTATAAAAATCAGAACGAAAATAATGCCAAAAAAATATATTTAAAAAAAATAGCGTTTTTCTTTCATTGTAATTTGGAATATCAATAATAAAACCCCACCTTTGCAGTCCGATTTAGAGAAACAAAGTGGTACTACAGAGATGTACCAACCACCGAAGTTAATATAAATCAATAATAGATGAAGGTCTGCCAAAGAAACCACATCCGAGTTCATTACAAGGTATTATAAAATAATACCTTGTTCAAAAATGGGTCAGATGTTTCTAAACAACGTCTGACCCATTTTATATTTAAAAATAAATTATAAATAGTTGTTGCAATTTTAAAGAATAACCTCTACTTTTGCACTCCGTTTTAGAAATCAATAATTTAAACCTGCTGAATAAAACCGCAATGTCTGGACTAATAGGAAGGAAAATAGGAATGACCAGTATTTACAACGCTGACGGGCAGGCTCTGGCGTGTACAGTAATACAAACTGGCCCTTGTGTAGTTACACAAGTGAAAACCGAAGAAGTGGACGGCTACAATGCTGTTCAGTTAGGATTCGGAGACAAAAAAGAAAAGAATACAACTCAATCGTTGATTGGACACTTCAAAAAAGCCAACACAACACCTAAGCGCAAGTTAGTTGAGTTTTTGACGTTTGAAGAAACACTAACACTGGGTCAAATCCTGACAGCATCAGATGTATTTATCGAAGGTGACTTCGTTGATGTAGTTGGTACTATGAAAGGAAGAGGCTTCCAAGGTGTCGTAAAACGCCATGGCTTCGCTGGAGTTGGTGGTCAAACACACGGTCAGCACAACCGAGGAAGACACCCAGGCTCAATTGGTGCCTGCTCGTTTCCATCTCGTGTATTCAAGGGAATACGCATGGGTGGACGCATGGGTGGAAATCGTGTCAAAATACAAAATTTGAAAGTATTGAAAGTGATGCCTGATAAAAACCTGTTGGTTATAAGTGGTTCAGTGCCAGGGGCGAAAAATTCATTTGTTATCATCGACAAGTAAACCATTAGGCAAAGAAAATGGAAATTTCAGTAATAAATATAAAAGGCGAAGATACAGGTAAGAAAGTAACACTATCGACAGATGTGTTCGGAATCGAGCCAAATCAGCACGTACTTTACTTAGATGTAAAACAGTTCTTAGCAAATCAACGTCAAGGAACGCACAAGTCTAAGGAAAGAGCGGAGGTATCTTACTCGACCAGAAAAATCAAGAAACAAAAAGGTACTGGTAGCGCACGTGCGGGTTCAATAAAGTCTCCTTTGTTTGTAGGTGGTGGTCGTGTATTCGGACCAAGGCCTCGTGATTATAGTTTTAAAATCAATAAGAAAGTAAAGGTACTTGCACGTAAGTCAGCGCTTTCGGCAAAGGCACAAAGTAATGTTATTTCGGTAATAGAAGACTTTACTTTCGCTGCGCCACAAACAAAACAGTACCTATCAGTTTTGAGTGCGTTGTCACTCAGTGGCAAAAAAACATTGTTGATTTTGCCTGCACAAGATAAGAATGTTTACCTGTCTGCAAGAAATATACCGAAGACAGCGATAAAAACGGCTGATGAAGTCAATACCTACGATTTGCTCAATGCAGATATACTATTGATTAGCGAAACAGCAATATCGAAATTAGAAACTTTGTTGAATAAGTAAGAAAATGAGCGTACTAAAACGACCGATATTAACCGAAAAAGCAACAGCCCTAAGCAAGTTAGGCAAGTATGTGTTTGAGGTTGAGAAAACTGCCAACAAAATTGAGGTGGCAAAAGCAATTGAGAAGATGTATGGTGTAAGCGTGGATAGCGTAAACACAATTCGCTCAATAGGTAAGAAAAAAACCAGAACATCGAAAGGCAAGTATATCAGCGGTAAGACATCAACTTTCAAAAAGGCCATCGTTACCCTGCAAGCAGGAGATGTAATTGATGTATATGGTGAAATTGCTTAAAGATAAGTTGATAGAATAACACATTTTTGATTTAGAGAACAATGGGAGTCATTAAATTAAAACCAACAACGCCAGGCCAACGTTTCCGTATGGCTCCGTCGTTCGAGGAGATTACAACTAACAAGCCTGAAAAAAGTCTGTTAGAACCAATCCGAAGAACTGGTGGTCGCAATAACCAAGGCCGGCGTACAGCTCGCTACATCGGTGGCGGACATAAGCGCATGTATCGAGTTATCGATTTTAAGCGTAACAAATTAGATGTATCAGCAACAGTGTTGAGCGTTGAATATGACCCAAATCGTTCAGCTCGCATAGCGTTAGTCCAGTACGAAGATGGTGAAAAGCGTTATATCATCTCGCCACAAGGTCTGAAAGTAGGCGCCGTAATAGTATCGGGAACAAGTGTAGCGCCAGAAGTTGGTAATACGCTACCTCTAAGTGCAATGCCAATAGGCACTATAGTTCACAACATTGAAATCACCCCAGGTAAGGGTGGCCAAATGGCTCGAAGTGCAGGAACATATGCCCAGTTGGTAGCTCGTGAAGGTAAATATGCGGTCTTGAAAATGCCATCAGGCGAAATGCGTATGGTACTTGCCAACTGCTTAGCCACGGTAGGTACAGTTTCAAATGGCGACCACATGAACGTTACCTACGGTAAAGCGGGTCGCAAGCGCTGGTTAGGTATTCGCCCACGAGTTCGAGGTGTAGCCATGAACCCAGTTGATCACCCAATGGGTGGAGGCGAGGGACGTGCGTCTGGTGGTCATCCACGTTCACGTAATGGTCTTTATGCAAAAGGGCAAAAAACCCGTTCACCAAAGAAGTATTCAAACCGTTTGATTGTAAACAAGCGTAAAAAATAAGTAACAGATGGGACGTTCAATTAAAAAAGGGCCTTATATTGATTATCGGGTAGAGGCAAAAATCGAAGTAGTG
>JAYVJH010000749.1:0-15977 GCA_043769455.1 Runella sp.
ATACGGTTTTGTGCCACCGATTACGGTAAGGTCAATTTTGCCGCTTTTGTCTTTATAACATTTCAAATCTGTTTTTACAGACGACACTTGTAGTACTGTTGGCTCTGTGATAGTTACGCTGGCTGTGCCACTACAAATCTTACTTGCATCTGTTACCGTTAGGGTATATGTACCTGCGGTCAAGTCTGTTATGTTTTGAGTAGAAGCCCCATTAGACCATAAAAAAGAATACGGTTTTGTGCCACCCTCAATAGTTACTGTTGCCGTACCATCGTTACTACCGTTACATTTGGCATTGGTCGAAGTAGCTGACAATATAAAAGCTGGATTGACTTTTATATCGACACTGACATTGTAATTGCACCCAGTGCTTTTGTCTGTAACATTAACAGTATAAGTACCAGAGGCTTCTACAAGACCATCGAGCGTGGGGTTTTGCTCGGTTGATGTAAAGCTATTGGGACCTAACCACTCGTAAATGTAACTACCACTGCCACCACCTACTTCGGCGCGAAGCTCTATTTTTTGACCTTCACAGATATTGGTAGTACCATCTAATTTTATATCTAATTTTGGGTTAATTTTTATTTCAAACTTAACACTCACCGTACAGCCTGTTTTGTTGTCTGTTATTGTAACGGCATAAGTACCAGCCGCCTCTGGCGTAGCTTCAATGTTTGGGTTTGTCTCGGTTGATTTAAAATTATTTGGCCCCTCCCATTGATAACTGTATGCACCGCTACCACCACTAACGTCGGCAATAAGTTCTATTTTGTCCCCCTCGCAATAGGTTTGAACAAGCTCAATTTTAATAACTGGCGACTCATAGACCACCACTTCAATTTTAGCCGCTGACGTACATTTGGTCTTAGCATCGGTTACATTAACTGAATATACTCCTGCGGCTGGCATAATGGCTGGTAGCGTTGGGTTTTGGGAAGTTGATGTAAAATTGTTTGGCCCCTGCCAAGTATATGTGTACGTACCGCTACCACCCGATGCATCTGAAAATAGAGTAATCTGGCTATTTTCGCATACAGGACTGTTGCTTTTGAGCGATACTATCGGACGAGCATTGACCGTCATAGTCGTTTTTATATCAATTTTACAACCTGTTTTGGCATCTATAACTGTCAAATCATAAGTGCCAGATGCGGCCACAGTGGCCGTTAGAGTTGGACTTGGATCTTTTGACGTAAAGCCGTCTGGCCCCGTCCATAAATAGTTATAAGAGCCACTGCCACCGCTTACATTTGAGGTAAGTTGTATGGTTTCGCCTTCACAATAGGGCGAGTTTTGAGAAATACTAACTTTTGGATTTTCATATACTTGAATCACCAGTTTAAAATCAGCTTTACAACCAGCTTTATCGGTTACAGTTGCGATGTATGTACCTGTTGAGCCTAAGGTAGCTGTAAACGATGGATTTTGTAGTGCCGACGTAAAGGCTGTTGTACTTGTCCATGCGTAGGTATAGGCAGGCGTGCCACCGCTTGCGGTTGCCGTTAAGTTTATTGTTTGGCCTTCGCACACAGGACTGTTGCCACTTGCTATTATATCGGGCAATGGATTGACCGTAATCGTTATGCTATTGCTTTTGGTACTTACGCAACCTGTCGTGGTGTTTTTGCAAGTAGCAGTATAAATAGTTGTAATTGAGGGATTTACGATAATACTTTCTCCCGTTTGCCCATCTGACCATGTTACTGTGCCTGTGCAACCACTTGAGCTTATTTGGGTACTTTCGCCTAAGCATAGTGAAGTCTTTTTGGTGTCAATGGTTGGGGCCAATGGCAATGCTATAACCCTTACCAGAGCCGTATTGCTAACATCGCTTTTGCAACCATCGGCAGTCGTACAAGTAGCAGTATAGCTGGCATCGGTTGTCGGGCTAACGGTGAGCGTTTGGCCTGTGCCTGCTGAGCTACCTGCCCATATTACTGTACCTGTGCAACCTGTGGCAGTGAGTGTGGCCGACGAGCCTAAACAAACCGCTGGTACGTTGGAGGAAATGGTCGGCGGTACTGGTTTTTTATTGACTGTCAAACTAACTGCGTTACTTATTTTGCTTTCGCAACCAGTTGATAGCAAACAAGTTGATGTATAAGAATAAGTACCAGCTACAGGGCTGACAGTTACCGATGCACCAGTTTGTCCGTCCGACCATCGTACTGTACCTGCACAGCCCGTAGCCGTCAGGGTAGCTCTTTGGCTTTCACATATTGGGCTTGGGTCTATGCCAATAGACGGTGGCGCAGGGGTTGGATTAACCGTAATTTGTAAACTACTACTGGCAGGACTGGAACAAACCACAGCCGACGACCCCGAGCCGCCTGTGATAGTACAAATAGCCGAATAAGAAGTGGTTACAGTTGGTGATACTGTAATACTTGGCGTAGTTTCGCTGGTAGGCGACCACCTGACCGTCCCCGAGCAGTTGGCAATAGACAACGTGGCCGACTCGCCCGAGCATAGTGTCGTTTTGGTAGCACTAATGCTCGGCGACGGTGGTGGTGCTACTACCGTAATAGCCGACACATTGCTTATATCGCTCGTGCAGCCTGTGGTGTTATCTTTACAAGTAGCTGTATATGAAGCATTTGAAGTAGGCGATACAGTAAGCGTATTTCCCGTTGCTCCTGTACTCCATATTACAGTACCCGAACAACCCGTGGCCGTAATAGTAGTACTTGTACCTGAGCATATTGTAGAGGCTGCGGGCGAAATGGTAGGTGGTGTAGGTTTTGGATTGACCGTAATTACTACTTGATTACTGGCATCGCTCACGCAACCTGTTGAGGTTGAGGTACAAATAGCCGTATAAATAGTGTTGGCCGCAGGGCTAACCGTTATTGAACTTACGCCCGATATACCATTCGACCATGTCGTGGTGCCACTACAACCTGTTTGGGTAATAGTAACAGACGAGCCACTACACACCGAACTACTTGGTGTTGAGATACTTGGCGGTGTTGGTTTTGGATTAACGGTAAGTGTAACGGCCGTACTGGCATTACTCAAACAACCTGTAACGTTGTCTTTACATTGAACAGTATAACTGGTGGTGGCCGCAGGTGCTACACTAATACTGGCAGCAGTTGCTCCAGTATTCCAAACATAATTGGTACAACCTGCAGCATTTAAGGTAGCCGACTGGCCTAAGCAAATGGGCGATGGCGTGGTAATGCTGGGTGTATTGGGTTTGGGATTGACCACTACATTGACGATACTTGAATTACTACAATTATTTGTGTTTCTAACAGTAAGCGTATAAATGCCACTCATGTTGGTTGTGGCCAAAGTTCTCGTTGGATTTTGTAATGGGCTATTATATGCGTTTGGCCCCGTCCAAGAATAAGTAACATTAGTAACCGATGCGGCAAATAGATTTAGAGTTGTACCCTCACAAATAGGCGAATTGCTCGATGCTGCTGCAGTTAGTGGAGCAGGCTCTGAAACTAAAATGTCATTAGAAATAGCTATACAACCGTTTGCATCTGTGGCTCTAATTCTGTAAGTGCCTTGTGTAAGTCCTGTAAAAACTGTACTTGTTTGGCTCGAACCAAAGCTCGTACAATTTGACCCTGAGCATATAAAATATACCAAACTACCTGTACCACCGCTGGCCGAAACAGTAATTGTTCCATTGTTCCCCCCGTTACAAGTAGGATTAACGACTACTGGCGTGTTGAGTACAAGTCTGGCTGGTTCTCTGACTATAACTAACCCCGCAGTCTTACAACCGTTGCCATCTCTGACTGTAACTGTATAGCTACCTGCCAACAGAGTATTAAAAGAACCACTATTTTGAAAATTGACTCCATCTAAACTATATTGTAGCGTAGCTGTGCCACTTGCCACCACCGTAATACTCCCGCTCGTCTGGCCGTTGCATTTAGCATCAACTGAACTCAAAGACGTAATAGTAGGTCGTATATTTACACCAACAATGATACTGGCCGATGCCGTACAACCTTTCGAGTCTGTTACTGTATTGGTGTAGGTAGTGCTTGAAGTAGGGCTGACAGTCAGAATGGGGTTTGTACCTAAGTTATTACCCCAAACATACCCGTATGCGGGAGTGCCGTTAGATGCCGATGCTGTTAATGTGATGCTTTCGCCTGTACAGATACTTTGGTTACCAGCGGGCGAAATAGCTACTACGGGTCGGGGGTTTACTTCGACCGAAAACCGTTTAAGAGCCGAAGTACAATTGTTGAGGGTCGATGTAACTGTAAATTTTATAATACCCCCTCCGACTGTTGTAAAAGTAGGTATTTGCCCTGTACCAGATCCCTGACTGAGACCTAAGGTAGTGTTATCGGCAGTCCAATTGTAAGTAGCTGTTGGGGTGGAGGTAAAATCAGCCAAATCTACTAACGTACCTGCACATACCACGGTGGTAGCAGGTGGTATGGTTGGTTCGGGTGCAGCATTGATTGTGAGTGCCACTGCATTTGAAGTGATACGGCAAGTAGCTATATTGATATTGCCAGTTTCAGATACTAATAACCGATACTTCGTTCCACCAACAGCATTAACGACATCATAAATCAATGAATTAGCCCCGGCAATATCTGTCCAAGATATACCCCCATCGGTACTTTGCTGCCACTGATATACTGGCAAATCATAGCCACCACCCACACTACCAGTCAGTATTGCCGTACCACCAGCACAGATTGTTGCTACTGAAGCTGTGGTACTGACCGTAGGACCACATGGCCTAAATGTAATGTCGTCTAAGGCAAGGTCATTGCCACAACCACCGGGCGACACATTAATAATCTTTAACACTACACTGGTTGTACTAGCGGGTGTTCTAAAAACAAGCCCATACTGTCGCCATTCAAAAGCTGCGGTAGGGGCTATGATACCTGTGGTATAAGTAGCTAAAACAGTACCAGCCAAACTTTCGACTTGAAATCTGAGATTAGGCTGTACGGCTCCAGTACCGCATATTCCAGGCTTTAGTAGATTACCAATATAAGATGCCAACTCGTAGGTGGTATTGCCACAAAGACCCGTTACAGTTTGTTTGTAAAACTCTCCCGGGTCGTTTGCAGCATTGATAATTACATAACGACCGTTTACATCATTTGGGGTACGATCTTGAGTTAGGGCGTGCCAAGAATTACCAAAACAACCAGGATTGGAATTGGAAATAGTGTACGAGCCATCGTTAGGGCAAGTATTGTTTGCATAAGTATATGTTGTGGTTGCACCAGTAGCAGCACTTGCAAATGTAGTAGTACCAGTGCCTGTACCAAAAGTAACATTCACTACGGGGTCTCCAAGTGTGCCTTGGCATGTCTGCCCTATGACTTCAAATGTTAAATAAAAACAACAAAATACCGTGGACAGCAGAATATTCCTGAGTGTAACCAACATAACTTTAAAGTTTTAAATAGACAATAATTTTTGATTTAACTACATCATAAATTTAATTTTTACGATACCTGTAAGCGACTATTTTTTCAGTTTGTTGAGATATGTTAGATAAGTAAGGACTTTATTTTTGTAAGTATATAGTTTTGAATCTTACCTTTCGTAAACACATTATCAACAATAGTGCCAATTTTTTTAGTGCACTTTTTTGCAAACTGTTTTTTTTATAAACATCGTTTACTAAATTTGTACTGTATTTAAAATATTTACTGATTATACCAATGGGATTGACAGAACGAAAAGAGCGAGAAAAAGAAGAAATGCGGCAGAAAATTCTGGACGCAGCTCGGCATTTGTTTTTGGAGGTCGGCTACGAAAAAACCAGTATCAGAGGTATTGCCGAGATTATTGAATACAGCCCAGCTACTATTTATTTGTACTACAAGGACAAAAACGAACTACTGTTTTCGCTGCACGAAGAGGCATTTTTGAAGATGATGGCCGAACTGGGGCAGGTCGTAAGTATCAAAGACTCCTTTGAACGATTGGTCGAAATGGGTCGAAAATACATCAAATACGCCCTCGAAAATCCCGAAATGTACGACCTAATGTTTATAATGGCAGCACCCATGGAAACCCTCGAATGTAGAGATGAAATTTGGGAAGATGGCAAAAAATGCTTTGGATTGCTCCAAGTAGTTGTGGACGATTGTATAAAAGAAGGATATTTTAATGGACAAAATACCGAAACTGCTTCGCTCACCGTCTGGGCTTATATGCACGGATTGGTTACGATTTATCTAAAAAATCGCCTTAATTTTTTGGGAACCGACCACCAGCAAGAACGTATGAATCGGTCGTTTGAATTATTTATAGAAATGTTGAAAAAATAACAAAACAGCCATGAAAACTATCCAACAACAACTCAATGAGTTTTATAAAATCAATAATTTTGGCGAAGAAGGCGGTGCAAATGCCACTTGGGCATGGTTTCAGTTTGGGGCTATTTCGCTGCCGCTCTATAACTTCAAACAACGCCGTGAACTGATTTGGGTACACGATCTCAACCATTTGGTAACAGGCTATGACACCACTTGGCGGGGCGAGTCGTCGGTCAGTGCCTGGGAAGCTGCCACAGGCGGTTGGGGTACAAATCCCGTCTGGATTTTGATTTTATCGGCCTTTGGCATTGGCTTGGTTTTATATCCAATAACCACTTTTCGAGCATTTATCAGAGGACGATATACGCAGGGGCCTGTCAATTTGAAGATACCAAAAAAACAGTTAATTCAACTGACTATAAACGATTTACGACAAAAATTAAACTTAAACAATGAGCCAGTTCATAGAGCTACTTTTAACGACTATATGAGTTTTGTGAGCTGGGCTTTTGTGTCGCTGGCTCTTATTTTTGCCCCTGTTTGGGCTGGGCTTTTGATTTGGAATATTTTGTAAAATAGCCACGACCAGCAACGCCATCGTTTTAAACGGTGGCGTTGCTCTCTCGCAAATGATTCATAAAAAACACAAAATGAATAAAGACCAAATCGTCAACCAACTCAAAGAAAAACATCAAGACTTCATAAACTATGTTTTATCTTTGAATGAGAGCGACTATGTTTTTGCCCTTCAAAACAAATGGACGGCGGGGCAGCAGTTAGCGCATATTATTAAGTCTGTTGTTCCAGTTGCAAATGCACTCTCAATGCCGCCAAATGTACTTGCCACTACTTTTGGCCAAGCCAATCGACTTTCAATAGGCTACGATGAATTGGTAGTAAAATACCTAAACAAACTGGCCGAAGGTGGCACTGCCCCAAGTGCTTTTTCGCCTGAAAACCAAATATTTATAGATAGAACTAAGCTACAACAAAAACTGAACGCAGCAATGGCAACTCTGTGCGAAAAAGTAGCCGTTTTTTCTGAATCAGACCTTGATACTTATATTTTACCACACCCATTGTTAGGCAAACTTACGCTACGAGAAATGCTCTATTTTACAATTTATCATGTGCAGCATCACCAAAAATTAGTTGAAATGGAATACATAAAAGGGCAAATTTAAAATCAAATGAAATTAAGAAAACGAATGACCGTTGTTTTAACAATTATCGCCCTTCTGGGGCTTACTATTTTTATGTTTTTACAAACCGAAGTATTTGGTCAAAACCCAAAGGGTGCAGACTTAGAGCGTATCAAGAAATCGAAGCATTATCGTGATGGCAAGTTCCAAAACGAGCATTTTACGCCCGACCTCAAAGAGGGTACAAGTTATTGGGATATTCTGAAATCTTACACTAAAAAACCAAAAAATGGAGAGCCATCAGAGCCAATAAAGTCGGTTAGAACCGATTTGAACACGCTAACCAACGAAACCCAAATCGTTTGGTTTGGCCATTCTTCGTACTTAATTCATATCAACGGCAAGAACGTTTTGGTAGACCCTGTGTTTAGCGGCCATGCTTCGCCGTTTTCGTTTGCGGTCAAGAGTTTTGAGGGTACAAATATTTATAGTGTTGATGATATGCCACCGATTGATGTACTGGTTATAACTCACGATCACTACGACCATCTCGATTGTGAAACCATCAAAAAACTACAACCAAAAGTAAATCAAGTAGTTACGTCATTGGGCGTAGGCTCTCACCTAAAACGATGGGGCTATGCCCAATCAAAAATTACAGAATTGGACTGGGACGAAAGCGTACTGATTGACAACCTGTTGAGTTTTACGGCGCAGCCCGCTCGGCATTTTTCGGGTCGTGGACTGAAACGAAATCAGACTCTTTGGTCATCGTTTGTACTCAAAACACCAACACATACTATTTTTATTGGCGGCGACTCAGGTTATGATACTCACTTCAAAGCAATAGGCGAAAAGTATGGGCCTTTTGATTTGGCTATTTTGGAATGTGGGCAGTATAACGAGTTTTGGAAATACATACACACCATGCCCGAAGAAACCGCTTTGGCAGCTACCGAGCTGAAAGCTAAGGCATTATTGCCAGTACATTGGTCAAAGTTTAACTTGGCCCTACACCCATGGACAGAACCAATTGAGCGTTTGGAAAAGGCCACCCAAAAGCTAAATATGCCATTGATGAGAGTGAAAATTGGGGAAGTAAGCCCAATTATTAGTGAAAAATGAAAAGTGAAAAACGAATTTTTATTTATTGACTATGAACTATTTAATCCTAAAAATTGCGCTTGAAAAATTGAATAAAAACCAAAGAGGATTACTTTTTGTCGCTTTTCACTTCTCACTTTTCACTTTTCATTCAAATGCCCAAACGCTCGAATCGTACATTCAGCAAGGTTTGCAACATAGCTTGGCACTAAAACAAGAAGATATGGAGATAGGAAAAGCCCTCGAAAGCATCAATCAAGCACGAGCGTTGTTTTACCCTCGCCTTACTTTTGCGCCTACTTATAGCTTGGCAGCGGGTGGGCGGAGGCTCAACTTTCCAGTCGGCGATTTGCTCAATCCTGTATATAACACGCTCAACCAACTTACAAAGTCAAGTAGTTTTCCACAGATTCAAAACGTAAACGAACAACTTGCACCCAACAATTTTCACGACACAAAGTTTACAGTTCAGTTTGCTATTTATGACCCACAAATCAAATACAACTATCTCATTCAGAAGCAATTAGTGTCGGTACAGCAAGCCAAACGCAAAATAGTAGAAAACGAAATCAGGTACAATATTACCGCTACTTATTACCAATATTTACAAACTACCGAAGCCCTAAAAGTGTATGAAAATGCTCGGCTAACACTGAATGAATTGGTAAGGCTCAATCAAAAATTAGTAAACAACCAAGTAGCCACCAAAGATGTAGTGATAGCGGCAGAATATGAAATTTCAAAACTATACCAGCAAGTGGCGGTGATGAAAAAAAACCAAAGTTTGGCAAAGGCGTATCTTGAATATTTGACCAAAGCCCCCTTGCCCCCAGAGGGGGGATTTAAAACTGACACTGAAATAGCCTTTGACAAAGCCATGTCAATAAAACAAATCCCCCCCTCTGGGGGGCAAGGGGGGCTTCTTCAACTTTCTGAATCTATCAAGGTAGCCGAATCTGTGGTTTTATTACAACAAAAATCTGCCATGTTACCATCTGTTTTCTTGGGTGGTAATGCTGGTTTTCAGGGCTTTGGCTATCTGTTTTCTGGTCAAGAATATGCAGTTGTGCAAGTAGGACTCAACTGGGATTTGTTCAAAGGCTATGAGAAAAAATCGAAGGTTCAGCAAGCTAAAATTCAGACTGAAATACTAAGAACCAAAAAGCTGGAAGTAGAACGACAGCTCGAATTGCAGGCTGAACAGGCGTATTTGGAACTCGATGCCGCCCGTGAAAGCCTAAAACTAACGGCAGATGCCAAAACCAAGGCCGTGGCTTACTTAAAAATTATTGATAGCAAATACAAAAACGACAATGTACTTTTTATAGAATGGCTCAAAGCCCAAAACGAAGTAACTACGGCTACATTACAGCAGTCAATAGCCCAGTTTGATGTGTTGTTGAAATATAGTTTTTTAGAAAAAGTTGTGAATCAGTGATATAGTCCTTACAGTTCAACCAAGTTATAGTCTTGAACCAAGTTTTCTGTAAGAAGTGCTTTGATTATAGGTACAAAAGGCAGCATTGTTTCATATTGAAGGTCTGGCGTATTAAGTACAATTAACTTGACATTCAGTTTTTTATAGTTTTGTTGGTAGCTCAAATTTTGGTAGTCCTACAAATGTAATGCTCAAAATGCCGTTGCACGGTGTTTTCACCTGCAACACAACCTTACAAATTAGGACTACCCAAATTTTTATCGGCAGTAATTAGAAACTCTATTTTGACATCAGACATTGCCTGTAATAACTGGCCGTTTTTGAGCGAAGCCCAACCTTGTTTAGGTACGGTTGTTACCTCAAAGTCATCACCAAAGCGATATTTGAGTTCTTTAGGAATATTCTCATCAAGCAGCAGTCAGAACATTGAGATTGGTAGTAAATAATACTGTGGATTGAATAAAATCTAACAGAGCCAAGGCTTGCTGGGGTTTTACAGACGGGAAGTCATCAATAAATTCACCAATGGTATGGCCACCTTTGAGGTAGTCGAATAGTCCTCGAATTGGTACACGGGTATTAAAAAAAACTGGCGTACCGCTCTGAATATCTGGGTGGACAGTAATTAACTGATTCATAGTTTCGTGAGATTTAATTCAACACAAAGATAAAACAATTTTAGAATGAAAAACATACAAATTATTACGATAGGGTTTTTGGTTTTTTTTATTTCATGTAATAAAAAAGAAGAAACCAAAGCCGAAAAACCTGTCTTTACTGATGAAATGGTGATACCCGTGCAGCTTGCCAAAGTTGAAAATATAAGCCGTGCCGAGCCAATTTTGGCATCGGGTATAGTAGCCAGCACCGACGAAGCCCGTATGTCGTTTAAGTTGGGTGGAATTGTCAGTAAAATCTACGTCAAAGAAGGCCAAAGAGTGAGTAAAGGGCAACTTTTGGCAACGCTCGATATGACCGAAATCAACGCCCAAGTATCGCAGGCGCAGTATGGATTCGAGAAAGCCGAGCGTGATTTTGGTAGAGTGAGCAATATGTTTAAAGATACCGCCGCCACTCGTGAGCAACTACAAAATGTAACCACTGGCCGAGATGTAGCACAACAAAACCTGACGATAGCACGGTTTAACCAGTCGTATGCTCAGATTCGGTCGACTATGTCGGGAACTATCATCAAAAAAATGGCTAATGAAGGCGAACTCGTTGGGCCAGGCATTCCTATTTTTATGGTATCGTCCAATCAAAAAAGCGACTGGGTAGTACGTGTGGGCATCACAGACAAAGACTGGACAAGGCTCAAAATCGGCGACAATGCCACCATAACACTCGACGCCTACGCTACCGATGCGCCATTGACGGGTAGCGTGTCGGAACTCGCACCCATGGCCGACCCTATGAATAAAATGTACGAAATAGAGGTAAAAATAACGACCAATGGCAAAAAAATAGCTTCAGGTATGTTTGCCAAAGTCGAGCTAAATCCTGCTCAAAACCGTAACTATGCCATTGTGCCAATTGAGGCTATTTTGGAAGGTAACGGTAAAAATGCGTATGTTTTTACGTTAGACAATTCAAGAAAAAAAATAAAGAAAACACCAGTTACAATCGGCTATATTGATGGCAATAAAGTCTTGATTACCTCGGGTTTAGACTCTGTCAATGAGGTAGTTACGAGTGGCTCGGCATTTTTGGGGGAGGGAGCGTTGGTTAAAGTGAAAAACGAGAAGTGAAAAGTGAAAAGTGAGAAGTGAAAAACGAGAAGTGAAAAGTGAAAAACGAGAAGTGAAAAGTGAAAAACGAGAAGTGAAAAGTGAGAAACGAGAAGTGGGAAGTGAGAAACGAGAAGTGTGAAGTGAAAAACGAGAAACTTAAAAATATCAATGGAAAAAGAGAGTATTATTCAACAAAAATCATTTGCTTTTGCTATTCGGATTGTCAATTTGAGTAACTGGTTAGTTGATACCCGAAAAGCCTATAAATTAGCTGACCAAATATTACGAAGCGGAACATCTATCGGTGCTAATGTCGAAGAAGCGGAGGGTGGATTTACTAAAAAAGATTTTAATGCAAAAATTGGCATTGCCTATAAAGAATCTCGTGAAACACGTTACTGGCTAAAACTCTTATTTGCAACGGGTTACTTAGATGAAAAGCTATACACTTCACTTTTAAATGATTGTATAGAACTAATTAAAATCTTGGCCTCAATACAAAAAACAACCAAACGAAATTTGAACGACAACAGATAATTTTTAGCGAAAAATGATAAGTGAAAAACGATAAGTGAGAAGTGAGAAACGTATAATTTTTCATTTTTCACTTCTAACTACTCACTAAAAAAATCGTTTTTCATTTTTCACTTCTAACTACTCACTAAAAAAATATGAACATATCAGAATTTTCCGTTAAGAACTGGCAATTTATGCTGGTTATGTTTTTGGGAGTAGTGGCTTTGGGCATCAACTCGCTCTTGAATATGCCCCGCTCCGAAGACCCCGACATGACGACCCGAAGCGTGGCTGTTACTTTTATTTATCCTGGTACCGATGCCGTGGACATGGAAGAACTGATTGTAGATAAAGCCGAAAGCCGCTTCAATGAACTCGACAATGTCAAGGAAATCATTACTTATATCGGCGACGGTGTGGCTTCTGTCAGAATCGAGTTTGAGTGGAACGAGTCGAGTAGCGACGACAACTACCAAGCCACCGTCCGAGAAGTTAATGCACTTCAAAAAGAACTACCACAAGATATTTACCGTATTGATATACAGCGTTTTACGCCTACCGATGTGAGCGTAATGCAAGCCGCATTGGTGTCGGACGTGGTCTCGAACAGAGAACTGGGGCAGCAAGCCGAGCGACTCCGTAAATTACTCGAAAAAGTACCTGCACTCAAAAAAGCCAAAGACTGGGGTTACCCCAATACCAATATTCGAGTAGCGTTGAATATCGAAAAAATGGCGCAGGTCAATATCACCGCCAATCGAGTTTTGGGTGCATTGCAGGCCGAAAACATGGTTGTTCCAGCAGGTAGCCTAAGCCTTGGTTCAAGAAAATTTAATGTAAAAACAACCGAAAAATACAAGTCGCTCCAAGAAATCGGCAATACGATTGTAGGCACAAGCGGCACAAAAATAGTGTATCTGAAAGACGTAGCCGAAGTGGGCTATAATTATGAAGAAGAAACCTACCTCACACGGCTCAACGGCCACCGATGCGCCCTTGTAACGGTGGCTCAAAAAGAGGGTAAAAATATAAGTAAAACAGGGGCAATTATTAACCCAATTATCGAATCGTTTGAAAAAACATTGCCTTCAAATATCAAATTAGTCAAAAATTTCGACCAGTCGGTCAGTGTTACCAAACGCCTCAATAATTTTGCCAAAGACTTCGCCATCGCCATCTTGCTGGTGTCGCTCACGCTACTGCCATTGGGTTTTCGGGCGGCGATAGTTGTTATGGTTTCTATTCCGTTGTCGTTGGCTATTGGCTTGGCGGCCATTGACTTTTTGGGGTTTAGTATCAATCAGTTGAGCGTAGTGGGGCTTATCGTGGCCTTGGGTATTTTGGTGGACGACAGCATAGTGGTTGTCGAAAACATAGAACGCTGGATGCGAGACGGCTACAACAAACGAGAAGCGGCCATCAAAGCCACCAAACAAATTACGCTGGCCGTCATTGGCTGTACTGTTACGTTGATTTTGGCTTTTTTGCCACTCAATTTTTTGCCTGAGTCATCGGGGCAGTTTATCAGAAGCCTGCCCATTGTCGTTACCATGACTATATTGGCCTCTATGATTGTGTCGCTCACTATTGTGCCATTTTTGAGTAGTCGTATCTTAAAACATGACCACAACCCCAACGGAAATATATTTATGCGGGCCTTAAAAAAACTAATAAGTGGCTCATACTCAAAACTTTTGCATTGGGCTTTGCGCCACCCTTGGCCTACGCTGGCTGTGGCTGTGTTGTTGTTTGGGTTGTCGTTACAAATTCCCAAAAGAATAGGTTTTGCGCTTTTTCCGAAGTCTGAGAAGCCTATGTTTTTGATAACCGCCGAAACACCAGACGGCTCGGCTCTGTCCGAAACCAACCGTGTGGCCAAACTAATTGAAGCAAAATTGAAACAAACCAAAGAAATAAAATATTATACTACCAACGTAGGCCGAGGCAATCCCCGTATTTATTACAATATCATTCAACGAAATGAAACGGCCAACTATGCCGAGTTTTTTGTGCAAGCCAACGACATAACGCCCGCACAAAAAACAGTACTCATCGACCGACTTCGTAGTCAATTTTCGGGAGTAGCTAATGCCGTGATTCAGGTCAAAGATTTTGAGCAAGGCCCACCAGTCGAAGCACCCATCGCTATTAGAATTTATGGTGAAGACCTCGAAAAACAACGAAAAATAGCCAACGACGTACAAAAAATATTGCAAGAAACCGAGGGGACTGTTTATGTAAACAACCCATTGGCCTACCGAAAAACAGATATACGGGTCAAAATAAACAAAGAAAAAGCAGGAATGTTGGGTATATCCATTGCCGACATCAACCGAACTGTCAGATTGGCTATTGCAGGGCTGAACATTGGCACATTTAGAGACACCAACGGCGATGATTATAACATCAACGTTACGCTCCCAAAAGGTAATACAACAACCCTCGAAAGCCTCAACAGTCTTTATATCAATACAATGATGGGTGGGGCTGTGCCACTGCGCCAAATTGCCGATATACAGTTTGAGACAAGTGCAAACCAGATTAGGCACTATAATCTCGACCGATTGGTAACTCTCACAGCCAATTTAAAAACAGGTTATCAGATTGACAAAGTCTATAACGAAGTCATTACCAAGCTCGACAAATACCCAATGCCCGAAGGTTTTAAGTACAAAGCAGCAGGCGAATTGGAAGCCCGTCAAAAATCGTTTGGTGGTTTGGGGACAATTATTTTACTGACTATTTTTGGATTTATTGGCGTGCTAATTCTCGAATTTGGCACTTTCAAGAGTTCGCTAATTGTACTTTCGGTCATTCCGTTGGGGGTTATTGGAGCATTTTCGGCCTTGTATTTGGTGGGTTATCCGTTGTCGTTTGTAGCTATTGTGGGGCTAATTGCGCTGGTAGGTATTGAAGTCAAAAACTCAATACTTTTGGTGGACTTTACCAACCAACTACGCCAAGACGGTATGCCTCTGCTCGAAGCCATAGAACAAGCTGGCGAAATACGCTTTGTACCAATCGTACTGACATCGCTCACAGCCATTGGCGGACTCATACCGCTGGCCATCGAAAACAACCCACTTTACAGCCCACTGGCATGGGTGCTGATTGGTGGCCTTGTTAGTTCTACCATTCTTTCACGTATTGTTACGCCCGTTATGTACAAACTCATGCCGCCTAAAATAAGTAGTGAATAGTAATATCAACGAAAATAGTACATTTAAACATTACACGACTAACGAAAAAAGCACAGTTTATTCTCAAAAGCCAATGCTAACCATTTGACTAAATTTACACCAACTGCGACTGTAACCGTTTGATAATCATTGTAATAGTACGTCGATTCAGTTCTTCGTCAAGAGGCAAATAACTCTCATATTGCTCTACTGAAAACTGTCCGATAATTATCCCCAAAAGTAAGTTCCGCAGACGTTGGTCTTTTTTTAGAGTATGGTCTATGTAAATAAGTTTGTCGTTTTTTTCATAGTTATCAAACGTAGATTTACGTCTGACAATATATGTTTTGAAAATGGCAATCAGTAGTTCGTTTTGTGATTTGAGAATAGGCCGTAATACTTCATTTTGAAACTGCTCCTCGGCTGAAATAATGTTCATAGTTTTTTTTAGCATCAAAGGTACTATTTTGTTACTTTTGAAAAAAAGATTATCCATTGAAAAACACAACCGACCCCTACGCTGCTCTGCGCCACCCCGAATTTGTGAGTTTGATTACCGCCAATTCGTTTATTACCATTGCCACCCTCATTCAAGAAGT
>JAYVJH010000750.1:0-1585 GCA_043769455.1 Runella sp.
AGGTCTTCTATTTGTTTACTCAGAGCGTTTTCTTTTTCTTTGTCATTTTCTCTACGAATGGCCTCACGCTCAATTTCAAGCTGCATAATGCGGCGGTTCAAGTCGTCCAACTCTTCGGGGACTGAGTCCATTTCTAAGCGCAACTTAGCCGCTGCTTCGTCCATTAAATCAATGGCTTTATCGGGCAAAAACCGTTCGGTAATATACCGATTTGAGAGTTCGACAGCCGCAATCACAGCATCGTCTTGGATTCTGACCCCGTGGTGTAGTTCGTATTTGTCTTTGATTCCTCTCAAAATCGAAATCGCATCTGGCACGGTAGGCTCGTCCACATTTACCGTCTGAAAACGTCTTTCGAGAGCCTTGTCTTTTTCAATATATTTCTGGTACTCTTTCAAAGTTGTTGCACCAATGGCGTGTAGCTCGCCACGGGCGAGAGCAGGTTTGAGCAAATTGGCTGCGTCCATTGCCCCCTCGCTTGCACCTGCGCCTATGAGCGTATGAATTTCGTCAATAAACAAAATCACTTCGCCATCGGCATCGGTCACTTCTTTGATGACGGCTTTGAGTCTTTCTTCAAACTCACCTTTGTATTTTGCCCCAGCAATGAGCAAGCCCATATCGAGCGAGGCAATGGTTTTGGTTTTTAAGTTTTCGGGAACGTCCCCTTGCACAATACGCTGCGCCAAGCCTTCAACTATGGCCGTTTTGCCTACGCCAGGCTCACCAACAAGCATGGGGTTGTTTTTGGTACGGCGGCTCAAAATTTGTAAAACCCTACGAATTTCATCATCTCGGCCAATGACGGGGTCAATCTTACCCAAACGAGACATTTCGTTGAGGTTTTTGCTGTATCGCTCCAGCGAGCGGTATTTGGCTTCGGCATTTTGGTCTTTCACGTTGTCGTTTCCTCTGAGTTCTTTGATGGCTGCCAATAGTGTTTTTTCTTTAAATCCTGCATCTTTCATCAGTTGAGATACAGCATCTTTGCCCGCAATCAAACCCAAATAAAAGAGTTCGACACTCACAAACTCATCACCAAAACTTTTGAGATAACTCTGTGATTTTTGAAGAGCCGCTGCCAGTTCGTTGCTCAAATAAGCATCACCTCCACCCGATACTTTTGGGTAGCCAGCAACGATAGTTTCTAATTTTGAACTGATAAGTGCTTGATTGATAGCAAGTTTTCTGAACAAAAATCCAGACGTGTTGGGGTCGTCTTGTAATAGTGTTTTCAGTAAATGGCCTGTTTCGATGGCCTGTTGGCCGTTGGCTTGGGCAAGTTGGGCTGCATCTTGCATCACCTCCTGCGCTTTGATGGTATATTGGTTGAAGTTCATGACGTGTCTGGTTGTTAAATTATATCTATCGTAGAATCGTCAATATTGATGCCGCAACCAAAAATCGGAAATAATGGCGTGTTTTTGTAGAACAACTGACCTCGAACCTGTCAAAATAGCAGAAGAACGACTATTTTTTTATTATCCCTTAGATTCAAGTAATAAATGCAACTAACGAGGTTATCACAGAACATTTAATTGAAAGACAAAGAAGAAGCGAACTTCCTCCTTGTCTTTACTAAGAA
>JAYVJH010000751.1:0-1803 GCA_043769455.1 Runella sp.
TTCTTAGTAAAGACAAGGAGGAAGTTCGCTTCTTCTTTGTCTTTCAACTAAATGTTCTGTGATAACCTCGTTAGTTGCATTTATTACTTGAATCTAAGATATTATAAAACATGACACAAGAAACTTTGATAGACATACTCGGCTGGATTGGCTCAGTGCTAATTGTAGGGGCGTATGGCCTAAACATTAGCGGCAAAATAAAACACGATAATCCGTATTATTTATGGGCAAATCTGGTCGGCAGTTTTTTCTTTATCATCAATACCTATCACTATGGTGCCATTCCGTCCACAGTTGTCAATGTAATATGGGTGGGTATTGCGCTTTGGGGTTTTTGGAAAAATAAGCAGTCGTGAGTATGTAGTATGGTGTCGTGAGTTAAATACAATTGCTTAGTTTTGAATATGTACTTAATAAAAAAGTAGGTGCGGCCAAAACACAAAGAGGGGCAACCGTAACGGCTGCCCCTCCTTGTAACTTCTACACTAAAATTAAGCCTTTTTGGCGTATCTTTTGTTGAATTTATCGACACGACCTGTGATGTCAAGTAGTGTATTTTTGCCAGTGTAGAACGGGTGCGACTTTGAGCTAACCTCTACTTTGAACACTGGATACGTTTTTCCTTCAAAATCAATCGTTTCTTTTGTTGGGGCGCAAGAGCGAGTAATAAATTTGTCTTCGCTTGAAAGATCTAAGAAAACGACCTCTCTATAATCTGGGTGAATACCTTGTTTCATTGTTTTATTTTTGTAATTGTAAATATCTTAGAATTGGGTTGCAAAATTAAGGCTATTTTTCGATTTTTCAAATAACGAAACTAAGAATTTGTGTAGTGTCAGTACTTTATTTTGGCTTTGATGTCTAAAATCACTATTTAATAGATAGTTTCGACAAAGTTTTTTTAACTTTGCGACCTTAAAAACAGACAATTATATGAAATTTGGTGTAGTGGTTTTTCCTGGTTCAAATTGCGACGACGATACGGTTTTTGCATTACAAATCAATTTACGTCAAGAGGTAGTCAAGCTCTGGCACAAAGATACTGACCTGCAAGGTTGTGATTTTGTGATATTGCCGGGTGGCTTTTCGTATGGCGACTACCTGCGTTCAGGGGCGATTGCTCGGTTTTCGCCTATCATGAACGAGGTCATCGCCCACGCCAATCGGGGCGGCTACGTGATGGGTATTTGCAACGGGTTTCAGATTGTGTGCGAGGCGGGTCTTGCGCCAGGGGTATTGCTCCGCAACAGCGGCCAGAAATTTATTAGTAAAAATATTTACCTAAAAGGACAAACCAATAACTCACTACTGACCAATGAATTAGACTTAGTGCGGGTCTACAAAATACCTATTGCTCACGCCGAAGGAAGGTATTTTACAGATACCGAAACTCTCAAAAGCCTCAATGACAACGACCAAATACTGTTTAAATATTGCGACCAAAATGGCAACGTTACCGCCGAAGCCAACCCCAATGGTAGTTTAGACAATATTGCAGGCGTTTGTAACGTTTCTCGTAATGTATTTGGTATGATGCCGCACCCCGAGCGAGCCTCTGACCCCGCTCTTGGCAATACCGATGGCAAACTGATTTTGGAACAAATATTGACCGTGTTGGTCTGAATTTGATGCCTTTTTATACTGTTGGTATTGAATTTCACATTTTTAATGCACCAAGTAAATATTTAAAAGTATCATAATCACCACTCTACATGACGATTTTTTGATATTGTACTAAAAAGGCTTATTTTAGTGTTCTTAACCACCTAAAACAAGCCTTATGAATTCCGAAGAGTCCGAAGC